>JAQTNG010000033.1 GCA_028714015.1 Elusimicrobiota bacterium
GAGCGCTGAGAAGGCCAACGCCACCGAGCGCCTCGCCTGCACCGCGGCCCGCCTCATGAAGGGGCGCACGACCGTCTTCATCGGCACCGGCGTGCCGATGCTGGCCGCCTCGCTTGCCCGCGCTCTCTACGCGCCGTCCTTGATCCCCGTCTTCGAGTTCGGCGGCGTCGGCTCGACCCTCGAGAAGCTGCCGCTCGCCGTCGGCGAGCACAACTCCTTCCGGCGCGGCGTCGCGGCGATGGGCATCTGCGACGTGATGGAGGCCGCGCAGCGCGGCGTCGTGCGCGACGGCTTCCTCGGCGGCGCCCAGATCGACCCGTACGGCAACCTGAACACGACCGTGATCGGCCCCTACGACGACCCCGCGGTGCGCCTGCCCGGCTCGGGCGGGGCCAACGACGTCGGCTCGCTGTGCTGGCGCACGATCATCATCATGAAGCACGAGCGCAAGCGCTTCGTGCCGAAGGTCGACTTCCTGACGACGCCGGGCTATCTCGACGGCCCCGGCGCCCGCGAGCGCGCCGGGCTGCCGCCGGAGACCGGCCCTTACCGCGTCGTGACCGACCTGGCCGTCTTCGACTTCGAGCCGGAATCCAAGCGCATGCGCCTCATCGCGCTCAACCCCGGGGTGACGGCCGAGCGGGTCGCCGCCGAGACGGGCTTCCCCTTCCCCGTCGCCGAACGGGTCGCGCTCAACGCGGATCCGACCCCGCGCGAGCTTACGACGCTGCGCCGCAAGATCGATCCCGAGAAAGTCTTCCTCTCCTAAAGGGCTAGCGGCGGCGCCGGGAGACGGCCTGTATGCTGGCCTCGATATCCTTGATGATGTCCACGGGGCTCTCGAGACCGATCGAGAGGCGTATGCCGCGGTTCTCCTTCATCGGGCCGCTGCCGGCGTAGGCCGAGTGGGTCATCCCCGAGGGCATCTCGATCAAGGTCTTGGTGTGGCCGAGGCTGACGGCCAAAGTCACGCAGTAGGCGTTCTGCGCGACGTGGTCGACGAACTTGACCGCGTCGATCTTGCGCTCGTCGAGCTTGAAGTAGATCATGTTGCCGGGCGCGAAGCCCCCGTCGAAGTCGCGCATCTGCCTGAGGGCCAGCGCGTGCTGCGGGAAGGAGTCGAGGCCGGGATAGCGGACCATCGCGACCATCGGGTGATTCTGCAGATAGCGGGCGACGTGCAGGGCGCTGTACTGCTGGCGCTTGATGCGCAGCGGGATCGTGGGCACGCCGTAGACCAGTATGGCCCACGCGGCCTTGGGCGAGAGGATGCCGCCGAAGTCCTTGCGGTAGCTCGCCAGCAGGGGAAAGACCTCCTTGGAGCAGCACACCGCGCCGCCGACCTCGGTGCCGAAGCCGCCGATGTTCTTGGTCAGGGAGTGCAGCGAGACGTCGATGCCGTGCTCGAGGGGGCGCTGGCCGAAGGGCGTCGAGAAGGTGTTGTCGATGACCGTGTACACGCGCCGCTTGCGGCCCTTGTTGGCCTTCGACGCGATTTCCGATATGGAGCGCAGGTCCACCAGGTCCAAGGTCGGGTTGACCGGGGACTCGAAGTAGAGGGCGCGCGTGCGGGAGTTCACGGCTTTGGCCACGGCCTTCGCGTCGGTGAAGTCGACGCGGCGGACCTTGATGCCGAGCTTCGGGTACCAGTTCGTGAACAGGGAATGCGTGCAGCCGTACAGCAAGGTGTGGGCGACGACCTCGTCGCCCGACTGAAGCAGGCAGCCGAGAGCCGCGGCGATCGCGGCCATGCCGGAGGCGAAGGTCAGGCAGGCGTCGGAGCCCTCCATGGACGCGATCTGGCTCTCCAGGAGGCCGCGCGTCGGCTCCTCGAGGCGGTCGTAGATATAGATCGGCGCGCCGTCCAATTCCCCGCGGAATTTCCCGAACTCGTTGAAGCCGCGCGCCGCGCGCTTGACGGACTCCAGGCGGAAGGTCGTCGACGCCGTCAGCGGCGGCACCACGTGATGGGCGTAGTCCCATCGCGGGGTCTTGGCCGCGCCGTGCACGATGCGGGTGGTCTTCTTATAGGCGTCGACGTTCTTGGCCATGGCGCGCTCCTATTTTCCCGCGGGAGCCAGCGGCGGATGGCCGGGCGGCAAGGTCATGCTCGAGCCGGCGGCGGGCATGGGACAGGCCTGGTTCCTTTTCTTGAGGCCGTAGTTGACGGCGCCGCAAAGGAAGCCGCCCAGGCCGACGACGGCGAGCGCCCAGCCCACGACCTGGCCCGCGCGCTTGACCGCGCCGCCGTCCTTCTCGGCCGACCGCAAAACCCAGACGCCCAGCGCCGCGACCGCCGCCATCAGAGCGAGGCTCATGGCGCCGCAGCCGGAGCCGCCCGCGCAGGCCCCCGAAGCCGCCGGCATCCCCGCCATGGGCCCGCAGGCCGAAGCGCCCGCGGGAATAAGAGCCAAAGCCGTCATCATCAGTCGCGTCATGTGAGACCCCCGTAATCGGCATATGTCCCGCAACGTTCCGGCCTGACGGCCGAAACGTTGCTAATATCTAAGCATGTTGCCACGAGAACACGGCGCCTGGGCCATATTGGTCGCCCCGATCCTGGTCGGCCTGATCGCCGCCCCCGTTTTATCGCCGCTCGCCGTAGCCCTCTTCTGCCTCGGCTCGCTGGCGGTCTTCCTGATCCGCACGCCGCTCCAAGTCCTCCTGGCCAAGCCCGGCGACCGTCAGGCCCGGGGCTGGCTGGGACTTTACGCCGTTTTGACGCTGGGAGCCTTCGTGCCTCTGATCGTGCTGCTCGGGTGCTGGAAGCTCCTGTTCTTCGCCGTGCCCGCCGGCCTGCTGCTGGTCCAGAACCTGCTCATGAACAAATCGGGACGGCGCTTCAGCGCCTTCAACGAGGCCGCCGGCGTCTTCGGCCTGTGCCTGGGCGCTCCGGCCGCCTACTACGCGGCCTCCTACCACCTCGACCCCCGGGCCTGGTCGCTCTGGCTCCTGTGCTCGGCCTTCTTCCTGGGGCCCATCTTCCACGTGAAGCTGGCCGCCCTCCAGCACCGCGCCGTCGCGGACAAGTCGGCGCTGCCCGCGATCTCGCGCGCGCGCCGCCTGTCGGCGGCCTACCACGGCCTGACCTTGGCCGCCGTCGCGATCTGGGCGGCCGCCGGCGGCGTGTCGGCGCTCGCGGCCATACCCTTCGCCGCCTCCCTGGCCAAGACCCTCCTGCGCGGCGCCGCCGCGCCCGCGCGCGTCGACTTCAAGTCGCTCGGCTACATGGAGGTCGGCTACACCGTCCTGTTCGTCGTCATGATCGGCCTGGCTTTCGCCGGCCGCCCCGCCGCGTAAACTTCATCCTGTTGTAGACTCTTCGCATGATGATCCTTCCTCTCGTGCTGGCCGCCGCATCGTTCGCCTCGGCCGCGGCGCCGCGGATGATGTACCAGGGGTACAATCCGCGCCGCCTCGTGCTGGCCGACGAGACGGGCGTGGAGATCAGTTCCGTCGCCGGCTCCTACCTGCACAACCAGTGGTCTCCGGACGGCAGCCGTTTCCTGTTCACGGCCAAGCAGGATCCCGGCTCTCCGTCCGCCATCATCGTCATGGACACGAAGCTCAAGTACACCATGCCGAAGGGCCTCGACCCGGAGACGTATTTCCACACTCCGACGTGGTCGGCGGACGGCAAGTCCATCATCCTGAATGAATCGTTCCAAGTGACGCGGGTGGGCGTCGACGAGAAGACCTCGAAGGTGCTCTGCCCGGAGAACAAGGACCTCCATGTCGGAGAGGTCCATCCTTCGCCGGACGGCAAGCTCTTCGCCGCCTTCGCCTATCCCGGCGACCCGCAGGAGAGCTTCCAGGACGTCTACGTGATGAACCCCGATTGCACGAGCCCCCGGCGCCTGACCACGGACCGAGGTCATCCCAGCGGCCTTCGCTGGTCGCCCGACGGCAAGCGTCTGGCCTGGACGCTGGACGGGAAGATCATCGTCATCGACGCGACGGGGCAGAACCGCAAGGAGTTCAAAGAAGGGGAGCACAGCTCCGCGTCCTGGACGGACGACGGGCGTCTGTTGACGGAATGGTCCGACCCCTGGGTCGGCCAGGATCGGACCTCTTATCTTGGCTTCATCGATCCGGCCACGGGGCTGGCCGCGGTCCTGCGCAAGGGCGTGAACCTGGGCATCGGCTTTCCGGAATGGCGGCCCCGCAAGAAGGCGGCTGATTCTCATTCACGCCCCAAATGACTCACGCGCCAAAAGTGTTGTAAGATGGCGGTTCGCGAATCCCCGGTCAAAACGGAGCTCCCATGAACCCTCTCTGGTCCGACATCGAAGCCGTCATCGAGAAGAAGTCCCTGCTGAAGCACCCCTTCTACCAGGCCTGGACCGCGGGCACGCTGACCCGCGAGGACCTCGCGCACTACGCGCGGCAGTACTACCAGCAGGAAGCCCGCTTCCCGCGCTACGTCAGCGCCGTGCACTCGAACTGCCCCGACCTGAAGACGCGCCAGATGCTCCTCGAGAACCTGACGCACGAGGAAGCCGGCGCGGACAACCATCCCGAGCTGTGGCTGCGCTTCGCGTCGACCGTCGGAGCCGATCGCGCCTCGGTCCTCGGCGCCGAGGCGCACGCCGGCACGGCGAAGTGCGTGGCGGCCTTCGACCGCCTGTCCCGCGGATCGTGGCAGGCCGGCCTGGCCGCCCTGTACGCCTACGAGGCCCAGCAGCCCGCCGTCGCGAAGACGAAGATCGAGGGCTTGAAGACCAAGTATCGCCTGGATTCGGCGGACGCCCTCGGCTTCTTCGCGGTCCACGAAACCGTGGACGCGTGGCACTCGGCCTCGGAGAAGCGGGTTCTCGTCGAGCAGCTGGAGCGCGATCCCGCGCTCGGCCGGGAGCTTGTGGCCGCGGTGTCGGACGCCTGCGACGCGCTCAACGCCTTGCTCGACGGGGTCTGCGAAGCGCGCGGCATCATGTCCTGCGCGGCCGCCTAGCCCTCAAGCCGTAAAGTCTAGGGCAGGTTCCACAGGTGGTGCCACTGCGGGCGCACGAACACCTCTTTGACCGCGCGGCGCGCGATCGCCTCGAAGCGCAGGGCGCGCGCGGCGGGGATCGGCTTCACCCCGCCGACCGGCGTCGCGGGCTGCAGGTACAGCTGCAGCGGATGCGGCGCGCGGCGGACGAGCTCGACGACCTGCTTCCACTCCGCCTCGGTCGCGCGGTCGCTTAAGACCACCTTCACGAACGTGCGGGGAGGCACGACGCGCAGGAAGTCGCGGTGCGCGCTCCACGTCTCGCGGCCCGTCGAGGAGGGCAGCTTGATGTCCATCGCGACGGCGTCGCACAGCGGCGCCAGCGCGGACATCGGCACCGGCAAGGTCCCGTTGGTCTCCAGGTGGTTCTCGAGACCCTTCTTGTGCGCCCAGCGCATGAGAGGCATGAGAAACTGAGGGTGAAGAAGCGGCTCGCCTCCCGTCCAGGAGATCGAGCGGTGAGCGCGAGCGTGGGCGAGCTTCTCGATCTCGCTCTTGACCCACTCGGCGGATTTCACGAGGCCCGACGGTATCGCGATCGTGTCGGGCTCGTCGCAGTAGTCGCAGTGGAGGTTGCAGCCGCCGAGGCGCACGAAGATCTGGCGCTCGCCCAGGCGCGGGCCTTCGCCCTGAAGCGAGGAGAAGATCTCGACGACGCGGCCGCGGGACTCGTCGGACAGCTTGAGGGTTTCGCTCACGCGGCGGGGTCCAGGAGGCCGGCTTCGCGGAAGCCCTTGGCGCGGAGCTTGCAGGAGTCGCAGCGGCCGCATTGACGGGAGCCGCCCGCGTAGCACGACCACGTCAGGCGCAACGGCGCGCCGACTTTTTGGGCGAGGCGCACGACGCCTTTTTTGTCTAAGCGCAGAAGCGGGGCGAGTATTTTCAACGGCTTGCCTTCGGAGCCGCGTTTCGTGCCCTCGACGGCGACGCGGCCGAAGGCGTTGATGAACGGCGGGCGGCAGTCGGGGTAGCCCGAATAGTCCAGCGCATTGGCGCCGATGACGATCGCGCTGGCGCCGACGGCGTCCGCCAACGAAACGGCTAACGACAAAAAGATGGTGTTTCGACCGGGGACGTACGTCGAGGGGACTCCGCCTTGGCCGATCTTTTTCAACGGCATGTCCGGTATTCGAAGGGACGAATTAGTTAGAGACGAGCCGCCGAGCCACGGCAACGAGATAACGACCTCGTGGAGCCGTACCTTCGCGGCCCGCGCTACCGCGCGGGCCGCGTTCAATTCTTTAACGTGACGCTGACCGTAACGGATGGATAAAGCGATAACGGGAGAGTACTCGCTCTTGGCCCAGTATAACGCCGTCGTGGAGTCTAAGCCGCCGGAGAGCAATACGACGGCGATTCCCTTCTTTTTCATTACGCCTTCTTCTCCGGGAACTTTCCTTCGAGGGCCTCGCGGCAGATACGGACGACGTCGGGGCTGAAGTTCCCCTTCTCGATCATCCAGGCGAAGTAGCCGCGATCGGCGCGCACGACCTCGCGTATCGTCTTGCCCTTGTGCTTGTTGCCGAAACCGAACGCCGCCTCGCCGTTCTTCCAGACGAATTTTCCCTCGACGTCGACGCGGCTCGGATCGATCTGGTTGCACCACGCTTCGATGCCGGCCACGTCCTTCGGCAGGTCGGTGTAGCGCTCGATCTGCGCCCAGAGTATCTCCGCGGTCGCGCGCACGTCGGCCTCGGCGCGGTGCGCGCCGGCCATGTCCTTGCCGCAGTAGAACTTGTAGGCGGCGGTCAGGTCGCGGCGCTCCTTGCGCTGGAAGATCGTGAAGGAGTCCACGACCCGCTTGCCCGCCTCGGGCCACTCGGCGCCGAAGCGCTTGAACTCCGCGGTCAGCAGGGGGATGTCGTACTTGGCGGCGTTGAAGCCGGAGAGGTCCGCGTCCTTGAAGGCCTCGAGTATCTTCGGCGCGAGGTCGGAGAGGCGCGGCGAGCCTGCGACCATCTCGTCGGTGATGTGGTGGATCGCGGTGGACTCGGGCGGTATCGGCACGCCGGGATTGACGAGCGAGGAGAAGACGGTCTCGGTGCCGTCGGGCTCGCGCCGCAGTATGCAGATGTCGACGATGCGGTCCTCGAGGACGTTGGTGCCGGTGGCCTCCAGGTCGAAGATGCAGATGGCGCGTTCGAGCTTGATCATTTGGGCGGCTCCTGGACGGCGGTGGTGGAAATGGAAGGGGCGACGGCCGAGATCGTCGAGAACGACACGGACGGCACGACGAGCGTCGCGCGCGGGGCCGCGGTCGAGACATGAGGAGGCTCGAAAGCCGCCCCTTTCGGCCGGCACTCGTAGATCAGGTGCTCGAAGGGCGCGATCTTGAAGTGCTCCATGCCCTTGTCGAGGCTCGTCGTGATGTCGTCGCCGGCGTAGGCGATGTCGGCGTCCTGGCGCAGGTACTCGTCGAGGATCTGGGGCGACAGCGTCTTGCCGCAGTTCTTGCGCATCAGGCGCAGCGCGTGGCGGCGGCGGCCG
Source organism: Elusimicrobiota bacterium (assembly GCA_028714015.1). Lineage (GTDB taxonomy): Bacteria > Elusimicrobiota > Elusimicrobia > UBA1565 > UBA9628 > GWA2-66-18. The sequence continues at coordinate 7,478 of JAQTNG010000033.1, forward strand.
GCGACGAACCAGCCCCAGCCGTCCGTCGAGTAGCGTATGTTCCCCCCGCCCATGTCGACGAAGCCGACCTCCTTGATCGGGCCTTTGCGCGGGCGGCGGCGCTCGACGGTCTCCGCCACGCAGGCGGACAGCAAGGTCAGCGACAGGATCAGCAGGGTTTTTTTCATTTCAGGGCTCTCAGCGCGGCGGCCGGGGACGCCTCGGGGGCCTCGGCGCCGCCGGTGAGGCGGTCGGCGCAGCGCTTGCCGTCGAGGATGGTCTCCTCCATGAACGAGTACTTCCAGCCGCCGTAGCGGCCGATGGATTCGACGCCGAGCGCCGCGAAATGGCGGAAGATCGTCCCGACGGCGGGGGTGCGGGCGCGGTCGTAGACGACGTAGCCGACCGGCACCGGCATCCAGATCTTGGCCGAGATCTCGTCGCTGCGGCGCAGGAGCCCCGCCTCGCGCAGGGCCTTGATCATGGCCGCCTCGAGCTTGTCGCGGTCCACGCGCGCGCCGCCGGGGCGGGCGGCCTCGAGGTAGAGCGCGGCGTGGCCCTCGGGGGCGAGGTTCGGCGAGAAGTTGCTCGCGAAGCCGACGCGGTAGAACGGGAACCCCTTCTCGGGGTAATAGATCCAGTGCTTGTCGGCCGGCGCGGGACGGTCGACGCCGAGATTGAGATTCCAAACGGTGTTCCAGCGCAGGTCCTTGCGCGCGGCTTTCACGTCGGCCGGCAGCGGGGCCGCGAGATCCAGAAATACGTTCAACGGAAGCGTGTTCACGAGGCGCTCGTAGCGGACCTCGCCGATTCCTCGCACCTGCGCGACCTTCTCGCGCAGGTCCACCGCGGTCACGGGGCTCTCGGTGCGCACGACGCCCTCCTCGAGGCGTCCGGCGAGAGCGTCGGGCAGGGACTGCATGCCGCCGCGCACGGGGTAGCGGAAGGTCGCGTTGTAGCCGAACAGCGCGTTGTTCCCGGTCAGAGCCCCGTACACGACCTCGGACGCGGAGGGCTTCGGCACGAAGCGGCCCTGCCACTCGGTCGTCAGCTTGGCGAGCGGCGTGCGCCACAGCTTCTCGTTGTAGGGGCGCATGAAGCGGCGCGTGATGCCGTCGCCGAACGTGGCGCGGCTCCAGGACAGGAAATCGGGGTTCGGACCCAAGGGCCTCGGCCGATGCACGGTCTCGAGGAAGCCCGCCACGCATTCGGCGACGATCGCGGGCGGCAGGCCTTTCGTGTTGGCCTGGAACGGATAGCGCGTGAACGCGCCCGAGGAGTAGATCCACGCCTTGCGCTCGTGAACGGCGAGGTTGTCCTTGAGCAGGTCGAGGATCAGCGCCTGGCCGTACGCGTCGTGCAGGTGCAGAAGGTGCCCCGTGTAGTCGAACGTGAACGCGCCCGTCGTCACCGAGCCGGCCGTGCCGCCGACGGTCGCCTTCGCCTCGACGACGAGGCGCGAGCTCACGCCGCGCTCGCCCAGGTGGTAGGCGGCCGAGAGGCCCGCCAGGCCGCCGCCCAGAATCAGGACGTCGACCTTCATCGCATCTCGACGAGCGCCATGCGGCGCCCGACCCAGAGGACGAGGACGGCGACCAAGGCGTAGATCAGGACCGCGCCGCGCAGCGGAAGCTGGGTCACGAGGAACGCGCAGAAGCCCATGAAGGCCGCGGCCCCGGCGGCGATCAGCACGACCGCCCCCCTCGAGAGGCCCATCTTCTCGAGGCGCAGGGCGAAGTGGTCCTTCGAGCCGAGGAAGGGGGACTTGCCCTGGTTCAGGCGCAGAAGGCTCACGAACAAGGTGTCGAAGGCGGGAACGAAGAGGATCAGGAGCGGGGCGAAGACGCCCGCGTCGTTGACCTCGGAGTAGCGCGTGCCCATCGATATGCCGGCGAGCAGGAAGCCGATGAGCAGGCTTCCGCTGTCGCCCATGAAGATCTTGCGCTTCCTCGACAGGTTCCACGGCAGGAAGCCGATCGCCGCGCCGGCCAGGGCGGCCGAGGCGAAATTGACGTAGAGCTCCTCCGACGGCAGCGAGATCATCAGGAAGCCGAGCGCGGCGACCGCGGCCTGGCTCGCGGACAGGCCGTCCATGATGTCCACGATGTTGAAGGCGTTCGTCACGCCGACGACCCACACCACCGTGACCGCGTACGCGACGTAGGCGGGCGAGATGAAGCGGATGCGCAGGCCGAACACGATCAGCAGCGCCGCGGCCAGTATCTGCACGATGAACTTGGGCTTGTAGTCGACGCCCTCGGGCCGCTTCAGGTCGTCGACGAGGCCGAGCATGAAGATCAGGGAGCCGCCGAGCACGAGCGCGCGCAGGTTGTACAAGGTGCCGGTCGGGAAGTTCGTCGTCATGCGCAGCAGGATCATCGTCGCCATGAAGCCCAGATAGATCGCCACGCCGCCGAACACCGGCGTCGGCTCCTTGTGCGTCTTGACCGCCGAGCCCGGGGTGTCGAGCACGCCGAGGCGCACGGACAGCAGGCGCACGAGCGGGGTCATGAAGAACGAGACGCCCGCCGAGCAGACGAAGGAGGCGACGAGCAGGCCCGCGTAGCTCTTCATAGCTTCCCGACCACGCAGCCGCGGCCGGCGAACTCGGTCTTCAGCGAGGTCTCGAGGCCCTTCCAGTTGACGGCGCCGGCGGGCGTGAGCTCGCCCAGGCCCGAGCCCAGGCGCGCGGCCTCGCGCGGGACGATCAGCACGCGCGTGAATCCGTCCGCGCGCAGCGCGGCGATCAGCGCCGCGGGGTCGGCGGATTCATTCGCGCGGCGTATGAAGAGGTTGGGCATGTGCACGGTGCTGGGGAGATGGTCGGCCGGTATGTAGTAGCCGCGCTGCTCGCCGACGACGAGTATTTTATCATTCTCGACGGGGTTCCCCCGGAGCCAGTCCGCGCACGAGTAGTAGTCGAGCCGGCGCGTCAGGAACGCCTCCCGCGTCTCGAGCCCGAAGGCCGTCGAGCCCGAGCCGAAGGTCGAGTGGACGAACACGAACAGGAAGAGGTGGGAGAACGCCATCACGCCGAGCGAGACCGCGACGACGGCCCGGGCCCAGCGGTCGAGCGCCCCCCACAGGGCGACCAGGCCGCAGGCCCCCAGAAGCGCCATGATCGGCACGAGCACCGTGAGGAAGCGCAGGACGACCCCGCTCGAAAACCACGCCGCGCCCCACAGGAAGCAGAACAGCAGAAGCCCGCGCAGGGCCTTGTTCTTCGACGCCGCCCACGCGCCGAGCGGCAGGAGCCACAGCGATATGTCCCAGCCGAGGTCGCCGAGCACGTCCATGCCGCCGCCGAAACGAAGAGGATTGCGCAGCAACAGGATCGGCAGGGAGATCAGGCTGTGGAAGAAGCCGCCGACGTGGCCGTACTCGGTCAGCACGCTGAAATAGCCCGCGGCGAGGTCCGCGTTCCAGCCGGTGCCGGTGTTCGCGAACCGCGTGTAGAGGAACGGGAAGACGGGGTTGCGCACGCACACCCAGTTCTTGATCAGCCACGGCGCGAACAGCGCGGTCACGATCCCGGTGAACAGCGCCAGGTCGGCGGCCCTTTGCCTGCGGCGGTCGAAGGCCAGCGCCCACAGCAGGCGCAGGCCGAACGCCGCCGCGCCGATGCCCGCGTAGTACTTCGTGCCGAGGGCCAGGCCCGTGAAGATCGCCGACAGGACGAGCCAGCCGCACGGCCCCCCGCCCTCCGGCGCCAGACGCCGCCAGCGTTCATAAGACAATGCGGCCGCGGTGACCCAAAGCATGACGAGAGGCTCGACGTAGGTCGTCGACGACATCAGCAGCACGGCCGAGTGCGTCGCGATGAAGATCGCCGCCAGCGCGACCGCGTTCATCGGCGCCTCGCGCCGCCCGAGCGAGAACACCCACCAGATCGAGAGCACCGTCGAGAGCCACATGTACATCTGCGCCAGTATGTCGGAGCCGAGCAGCAGGGCGAGCGAGAAAAGCATTTCCCCATTCTGCGGGAAATGGGCGTAGACGATGCCGGGCGGGGCGAACAGGCGGCCTTCGCGCAGGTAGGCCTGGGGCAGCGCCAGATGGTAGACCAGCGAGTCGTACTGGTGCGGCGGCACGAGGCACATCCACAGCGCCGCGAGCAGGGGCAGGGCGACGGCCGCGGCCGCGAGCGGCCGCTCGCGCAGCAAAGCCCGGTCGGGCGCGAGCGACGCGAGCGCGGGCTTGAGCTCCGCGTAGCCGATCACCCACAGCGCCGCGAGAAAGGCCGAGGCGGCCCAGGGCTTGAACAAACCCGCGGCGCCGAGGAAGAACCCCCCGAGGGAGAGAAGTCCCATCCCCAAGGTCGCGCCGGCCAGGGTCTTCTGCGACTCGCTCATGTCGGTCAGCCCCAGCTTCCCGGCGAGGACGCGCCCGGAGCCCGTGGCGAGCAGGACCGTCAGCGCGAGGAGGACGAAGGGAACGAAGCCCGGGCGGAGCGCGACCCACAGCGAGTCGGCCGCCGACAGCGCGCCGAGCCCCGCCGTCAGCAGCGCGAAGGCCGCCGCGGCTCGGCTCATTTTGCGGTCTTCGGCTCGAACAGGGCGAAGCGCGCCACACCCAGACGCTGCAGCACGTACTGGCCCAGGCACCACAGCGCCGACAGGCCGTACTCGCAGGAGCGCGTGAAGTTGATCGACGACGCCTCCGCGAAGTAGCGCGCGGCGACGGGGACATCCCCCAACCGTTGTTTCATATAGGCGGCCTGTATGAGGAACTGCTGGTCGAACACGAAGTCGTCGGAGTTGTCCTCCCACGGCACGGTCTCGAGGCACTTGCGCGAGTAGGCGCGCAGGCCCGAGTGCCACTCGCCGAGGTTCTGGCCGGTGACGGAGTTCTCGAACATCGTCAGCAATCGGTTAAAAACGTACTTGTACACCGGCATCCCGCCGTGGAGGGCCTCCCAGCGCGTGCGTATGCGGTTGCCGCAGACCATGTCGCAGATGTCGTGGGTGATCAGGTCCGACATGATCGGCACGAGGCGCGCGTCGTACTGGTAGTCGGGGTGGACCATGATCACGACGTCGGCGCCCTTCTTGAGCGCCTCGGTGTAGCAGGTCTTCTGGTTGCCGCCGTAGCCCTTGTTGGCCGTGTGCCGTATGACGGTCAGGCCGAGCTTGGTCGCCAGGGCGACCGTGCCGTCCTTCGAGCAGTCGTCGACGAGTATGACCTCGTCGACCGTGCCGGGAGGTATGTCCTTGATCGTGCGCTCGAGGGTCTTCTCGGCGTTGTAGGCGGGCATGACGACGATGACTTTGGGCTTGGCCATGTAACCCACATTATAGGAAATGACGGGCCTGTCTCAGGAGGCTGACGGCCTCATGACGGGTCTGTGACCGGGAGGCCGCGGAGTTATCCCCAATTTTCCACCGGTGGAATTTTGGGGATAACCTCAGCCGCGGCGCCCCGCGCCGGCCGAGGGATGAGCGCCAATTCGCCCTCCCCGAGCAATCTCCGGCGTTCGCGCTGATTGTGCTCGCGGCACAACAGCCGGATGTTCGCGGGATCGTCCGACCGGCCGCCGATCGAAAAGGGGACGACATGATCAAGCTCCAGGCCGCGGCGGCACTCGCAGCGACGGCCGTCTTCGCTCACAAATGCGCACCGTCCGCCGTCGCGCGCCCACACGGCGTCCCGCAGGCGTCCGGCCACGCGGCGGCCGGCCCTCGCTTGGACGGGAACCGGAGGAGGCGCCGCGGCCCGCAGCTTGAGTTCGGGGTCGTGGCGCGACAAGTACTCCCCGACGACCTCTCCCAGGAAATCGTCCAGAGCGCCGAATGGGAATCGATTCCACAAAACATTTTTGAGCCGTTCGATGGACTGATGAAGATCGGCGGAAGCGACGAAGGAATACTCGAAAGTCGGCGGCTTCGGCGCCAACGCCCGATCCTCCAAGGCCAGTGGGGCGGGGCCGGCTTGCGCGCCGGAAGGCGGCGGCTCGACCGCGGGCGGCCGTACGGTGACGCGATCGGGCGGGACGGGCTGCGCGGGGCGCCGGGCCGCGAGCCATGACTCGACCTCGCGCTTGCTCTTTCCTCGCGCGGCGGCGAGCAGCTCGACGGGATTGCGCGACCGGAACTCCGGAGCGATCAGCGCGACGACGCACAAGGTCAGAGTTCCGGCCTGGAGGTCCGAAAGGATTTCGGGATGCGCGTCCGCCGCCCGGGAGGAATGAATGCGGCGATAGGCCGATCCGATGGAGTAGCGAAGGTGCGAAACGCAGTAGTCGAAGATATCCGAGTAGCCCAGGTCCGAGTAGAGCTTCCGGCGTTCGACCTCGCCCAAGCAGGCGATCGACTCGGCGATCGCCTTGCGCTCGTCCAAGGCGAGCTCCTCCATCCTGCGCAGCACGGCTTCATCCGATAGGCCTCGGTAGATTCCCATCCTACCAGACGATCGAGACCCTCGAAAAGTTTCACTTATCCCCGATTTTCCACCGGTGGAATTTCGGGGATGACTTCCGGGGCCCGCCGTCCGGATCAGCGGCGCAGCTTCCAGACGCGCAGCCACGGGCCCGCGGTCCGGCCCGGCTCGAACGGGAACTCACGGACGAGGTCCGCGCCGGCGGCGAGCTCGGTGAAGAAGGTCGAAAGCTCCCGGGCGCGGCGCGGGTCGGCGCCGATGCTCGACGTCACGACCCAGCCGACGCGCACGGCGCGCACCGGGTCGAGGCCGGGGCGCACGTCGAGGAAGTCCCCGTCGGCCTGGGAGTCGGCCACGTGCTTCGGCGAGGAGAACAGGTCGCCCGCCGAGCGCTGTATGCGGTAGATGCGGTAGCCCCCGCCCGGGTGGCGCTCCGCCATCGCGCGCCACAGGCGCGCGCGCGGCGAGCCCGCGGCGGCGGTGCGCGCGGCCAGATCGGCGCACTGCTCCTTCGACGGGATCGCGCGCGGCGAGGCGTGAGGCAGGTCGAGCAGTATCGATTCGCCCGCGGGCACGTTCGCCTTCATCCAGACCTCGGCCTGGGCGCGCGTGTCGGGCAAGGTCAGGCCGTGGACGAAGCGCCCGGACAGGAGCAGGCCGGGGGCGACGGCGAGGGCGGCGACGGCGCCGCGCCGCCAGGCATTCGTCCCGCCGAGAAGCTGGAGCCCCTCGCTCGAGAGCAGGGCCAGCGCCGGGAACACGCCGTACAGGTAGCGCTGCCAGCCGCCGTCGGGGCTCGCCGCGAGCACGGCGAAATAAGCCGCGATCGGAACGAAGAGCAGGAGGGCCCGGCGCCAGCGCCGCCACAGAAGAAGGCCGAGGCCGAGGACGGCGGCCGCGCCGGCGGGCGAGCCTTCGCCGCCGTAGGTCCAGAGGTTGTAGGCCACGGTCTTGGCCATCGCCGCGGCGTCGTGCGGGCGCAGGCGCCCGAGGTCCGCGTAATCCTTCCAGTCCGCTAAGAAGCGCGAAAAATCGATCGCGATGAACGGCGAGCCGGCGAAGAAGGCGGCCGCGGAGAACAGGACGGCGTGAACCAGCCACATCGCGGGCGGGCGCCCGTCCTCGCGCAGAAGCCAGGCCAGCGGCACGATCAACGCGGCCGGGGCCGCCGTGTACTGCGTCGAGCAGGCGGCGCCGACGAGTGCCCCCGAGGCGTACAGCCAGCCGCGCCCGCCTCCGGACTGGAAGCGCAAAGCGAGGAGCCAGGCGCCGGCGATGAACAGCAGCATCAGCGAGTCCGGCTTGGCCGCGTGGGCGTTGTCGATCAGGACCGGCGCGCAGGCGAGCAGGAGGGCGCCGTAGGGCCACCGCGCGGCGCCCTCGTCGGAGCGCTCGGCGCGCGCGACGACGACGAGGGTCGCCACCGAGGTCAGCGCCGCCAAGAGACGCGCGATCAGGTAGAAGCCGGTCGGATCGAAGCCGTACAGGGCCGCGAAGTCGAGCGGCCCCTTGCGCAGGCCGAGCACCGACCAGACCCCGAACCACAGGCCGTAAAGCCCGGCGAGCGTCGTCGGCCACAGCGTCGGGTACTTGAACGAGTGCGGCCGCAGGCTCCCGCCGCCGAACGAGACGGCCATGTTGACGAGGTGCGGCTCGTCGGCGTTGTACGTGTGCGGCAGGCCGTAGCCGATCGCCGTGAAGCGCAGGACCGCGCCCAAGGCCGCCAGGCCGAGGACGGCCCAGAACCACGGCGTGCGCGCGGCGGCCTGCGCCTGCCTACGCACGCGGGGCTCCGCGGCGAAAAAGATACGGCGCTACGCCCGCCGCGGCCAGAAGGCACAGGAAGGGCTCCAGAGGAACGCGGTAGCGCAAGGTCGTCAGGAACACGGCGTGCGCCGCGGTGTGATAGGCGAGCACGGCCCAGACCGGGCCCCACGGCGCGCCCGAGGCCAAGGCCGTCCGCGCGCCCATCAGGGCGCAGGCGAACAGGAAGACGAAGTAGGCGCCCATGACCGCGCGCTGCCAGCCGGTGTACGGGTCGTACAGCCACGGCCGCCAGTACAGCAGCGCCTTGCCGGCGACGATGCCCGCGGACCGCAGGGGATTCTCGCGCACGGCGGCCTTCCACTTCGCGAAGAAGTACGCGCCGATGTCCTGCGTGGCGATTCCCATGCGCGAGGCCTCGGCCGCCATCTCGACGGGGTGATTGCGCACGACCTCGCGGTCGAGCGTGAAGCCCTCGTACAAGGTCCAGCCCATCTGCCCCGAGAGCGGCACGAACCTCCCGTACTTGAGGTAGTTGCGCGCCGTCCACACCCCCGACGGGAGGAACCAGCCGGGCGCGAGAAGCAGGCAGAAGAACAGGGCGCGCGCGAAGCCTTTCGAGCGCCAGATCGCGAAAAACAGGAATCCGGGGAAGGCGCCGAACACCGAGCGGCAGGAGACGCACAGGCCGCCCCACAGACCGAGCGCCGCGTGGCGCCACGACAGGGGCTTGTCCCACAGCGCGTAGAGCCCCAGGAAAAACGCCAGCATCATCGCGACGAACAAGGTCTCCGTCTGCAATTGCGGCGTGAAGAAGATCACGGCCGGGTCGAGCGCCAGCCACAGCGCGGCCAGGCGCGCGGTCCTGTCGTCGACGAGGAAGGCGCCCACGCGGCGGGCCAGCACGACCGATCCCGCGCCCAGTATCACGTGCAGGAACAGTATCGGCAGCTGGCTCGAGGTTCCGAGCAGGCCGAGCACGCCGGCGATCAGGGCCGTGTACAGCGGCGGATGGGTCGCGTCGAAGACCGGCATCGGCAGCCGGCCGATCCAGGCCAAAGCGAGGTTGAAGTAGAGATCCCGCCCGTACGCGTCGCCGAGCCCCTTGGCCTGGAACACGCCGAGGGCGGCGAGGCGCGCGGCCAGGGCGAACGCGAAGACGGAGAGGTCGAAGCGGCGCGCGCTCCAGCGCGTCAGGAACGGAAGGCGGTCTTCCATTCCTCTTCCTTGAACCCGAGCAGGCCGCGGTCCTTGAGCAGGACGAACGGACGCTTGACGAGACGGCCGTTCTCGGCCAAAAGCTTGAGCGCCGAATCCTGGCTCATGGTCTTGAGCTTGGCGCCCAGACCCATCTCGCGGTAGGCGACCCCGGAGGTGTTGAACAGGCGCTTCAGGTCGCCGACGAAGCCCAGCATGGCCTTGAGCTCGGCCAGCGTCGGGGGCTGGTCCACGATCGGCACGCGCCGATAATCGATTTTCCGGGCGTCGAGGAATTTGAGCGCCTGGCGGCAGGTCGAGCATTTCTCGTACTCATAGACGCGCGCGGTCATGACCTGGATTATAGCCGTCCCGACCCAATTAAGGAAGGGGGGTCCATCGGGCCCCGCGGCACGGGACCAAAGAAGCCCCCTCCATGGGACCTCCGGCCTTGGCCGGACCTCAGGGCGAAGGTCTAGAATCCGGTATGAAGATTTCCCCCCGCCGCGCCCTTTCCACCCTCCTGGCCGCCGCCCTCCTCCTGGGCTCCGTGCCTCCGGCGGTTCAAGCGCAGGTCGTGCGCCTCGCCGCCGGCCGGGCGGGCGGCATGCCGGTCTCTCCCGTCGCCGGCCCCGTCACCGGCATGACGATGGCCCCCGCCCCCGACATCGGCGCCGCGAGCCTCCACGGGGCCTTTTCCGCTCCTTCCATCGCTCCCTCTCCGGCCGGGGCCGCGACAGTCGCCGCCGCCGCTCCGATCGCTCTCGCCGTCGCCGCCCGCGCCGCCGCCGCCGAGGCCGCGCCGGTCCTCCCCGACGCCCCCAAGGCCGCCGCTCCCGCCGCAAAGAAAACCTGGGGCCAGCGCCTCGCCGCGATGATGGGCCGCAAGACCGCGCCCGCGTCGGCTCCCTCCGCCGAATCCTCCAAAGCCGACGCCGACACGGCGTTCGACGGCGCCGCCGACAAGGGAGCCTCGCCCGAAGGCGTCCCCGTCACGGCCGGCGAGATCATCCTCACGCGCAACGGCCTGAAGTCCGCGCTCACCGGCCGCCTGGCCCTCGCGGCGGAAAACCGGAAGCTTCACGTCGACGAGTTCGGCGGACCTCTGGGCGAGACGATGAATTTCAAGACTCGCGTGGTCTACGGCCTCAAGCAGGGCCTGAACCTCGTCGGCATCGGCGCTCTGCTCAACGCGACGCTTCGCCCGCTGCTCGACCTCTTCCCCTGGCCTCAGTACCTCTCCGACACGGCCCTTCACGGCTTCGGCCGCGTGGCCCTTCTCGCGAAATACGGCCCCAACGAGATCGTCGCGGGCCTCGCCTCCTCCCCGGCGACCTTCCTCGGCCTCACCTTGCCGATGGCCGTCACCATGGAGGAGATCACCTACCGCCTCTTCGGCTTCGGCCTGACCTTCCTCGCCCTGGCCGCGGTCAAGCCGTTCACGCGCTGGCTCTCCACGATGATCGACGGCCTGCCCGACGCGGCCGGCGCGGTCGGCGGCGCCAAGCGCGTCCTCAAGTTGGGCGACTGGCTCTCCCGCCTCGCCTTCCCGATCGCCGCGGCGCTCTCCTCCGTCAACTTCGCGGTCGCCCACTTCGCCTCCTGGGGCTTCAGCCCGTTCGTGTTCGCCCTCAACCTCATACTCGGCCTCTTCCTGGCGCGCACCGCCTACAAGAGCCGCGGCCTGACCGCGCCGGTCATCGCCCATCTGATCTTCAACCTCGTCACGATCGGCGGCCTGCTCGTCGCGATGGCGGTCTCCCCCTTCGCCGGGGCGGCCTTCGCCGTCATCGCCGGCCTCATCGGCGCGTCCTCCCTCTTGCACGGCTGGTTGACGGCGCGCAAGGAGCGCGCCTTCCGCATCCGGAACGGCGGCAAGGCCTTCGCCGCCCTCCTGATCTTAGCCCTGAGCTTCTCCGCGCTCAACGGCCCGTCGCCGAGCCCGGCCCGCGAGGCCTCCTCGCGCGCCTCAACGGTGATCTCGCGGGTCATGGACCAGAAGGTCGAAGTCCCCGCCGTCCCGGCGGCCGCCGACACCGCCGCGATCGAGTCCCGCGCGGACATGGTCGCCCGCGTCAAACCCTCGGTCGTCAACGTGATCGTCCACATGCCGG
>JAQTNG010000034.1 GCA_028714015.1 Elusimicrobiota bacterium
AAAATGGCCCTCGAGGCGAGAACGGCGTCGCGGGCGCTCGCGAAAGCATCCACGGCCTCGAAGAACAATGCGCTGCGCGAAATGGCCAAGGCGCTGAGGAAATATTCAGGGAAAATCTTAACGGCAAATAAATCTGAACTCGCGGCGGTGAGAAAGACGCCCCGGAGCGCCGCCTTTGTCGAGAGAATGACTTTGAACGGCGAACGAATCGAGAATATTGCGCGGGCCCTGGAACACGTGGCTAAGCTTCCCGATCCGGTGGGCAAGATAACGGAATTCGCGCGCCGGCCCAACGGATTGAAGATCCAGAAAATGAGGGTGCCCTTGGGTGTCGTGGCGATTATTTATGAATCCCGCCCGGGAGTGACGGCGGATGCGGCGGGCTTGTGCATCAAATCCGGAAACGCGGCCGTTCTCCGCGGCGGCAAAGAGACCGTTAAGACCAATCATGCCATCGCCGAAGCCCTGCGCGAGGGTCTGCGAAAAGCCGGTCTCCCGGCGGGGTCGGTCGGGTTCGTGAACGATCCGGACCGGGCGGCGGTCAAGCGGCTGCTGCGGCTCGATACCTTGATCGATCTCGTCATCCCGCGCGGCGGGTCGGCGCTGACGACGGCCGTCAGGCATGAGTCTCTGATCCCGGTTCTGGCCCACGACAAGGGGCTTTGCCATACCTATGTCGACGAGAAAGCCGACCTCGCCATGGCCGAGCGGATCGCGTTCAACGCGAAGGCGGAACGGCCGGGCGTGTGCAACGCGATGGAAACATTGTTGGTTCATGCGAAAATCGCGAAGCGATTCTTGCCGGCCTTGGCCGCGAGGTACGCTGCCGCCGGCGTCGAATTGAGAGGGTGCCCGAAAACGAGGAAGATTCTCCCGAAGATTAGACCGGCAACGAAACATGACTGGGATACCGAATACCTGGCCCTGATTCTCTCCGTCAAGATCGTTTCGTCGCTTGATGAAGCGATCGAGCACATTGCCCAGCACGGCTCGGGGCTCGCGGAGGCCATCGTCACCCGCGATAAAAAAAGAGCGGAACGATTTCTGCGCGAAGTCGACGCCGGCGCGGTGTATGTGAACGCGTCGACCCGGTTCACCGACGGCGGGGAGTTCGGGCTCGGCGCGGAGATGGGGATCAGCACGCAGAAGCTGCACGCGCGGGGGCCGGTGGGGCTCGCGGGGCTGACCTGCGAGAAATTCGTCGTGCACGGTAAAGGACAGGTCCGATGCTCGAATTGAAAGGGAAGACGGCGCTCATCACGGGCGGGGCGGGGGGGCTCGGTTTTGCGACCGCGCTTGCCCTCGGACGGGAAGGGATGAAGGTGGCGCTGTGGGATCTCAACGGCAAACGGGCCGAGGAGAGGGCGGCGGCGCTTCGCGCCGGCGGCGTAACGGCAAAAGGATGGGGACTCGACGTCACGGACCCGACGGCCGTTCGCGAGGGGGCCATTCAAGTCGAGCGCGAGCTCGGGCCCGTCGATTTGCTGGACAACAACGCCGGAATACACGCTCCGGGCGACTTCCTCGCTTCGACCGATGAGGAGATAAAAAGGCAGGTCGACGTCAACCTCAACTCCTACATGTGGTGCGCCAAGGCTTTCGTCCCCGGAATGATCGCCCGCAATTCGGGGCACGTGATCATGATCGCGTCGGCGGCCGGCCTTCTCGGCGTTCCGGGCATGACCGTCTACAGCGCGACCAAACACGCCGTCATCGGCTTCGCCGAATCTCTTCGAATGGAGCTCCGCCGCGGCGGCGCGGCCGGCGTCGGCATGACGATCGTCTGCCCGAGCTTCATCGACACGGGGATGTTCCCGAACACGACTCCGCCGCTGTTCACGCCGTGGCTGAAGCCCGAAGCGCTCGCCGAAAAAATCGTGGCGGCCGTTCGCTCGAACCGTTTGTATGTCCGCGAGCCCGCGATGGTCAAGCTCATACCGCTCGTCAAGGCCCTGCCCCGCGCCGTCGGCGACGCGCTGTGCTCCCTGACCGGCATGGACCGTTCGCTGCAGGGCCCGCCCCCCAAAAAACCCTGACATATTGGGCCTTGACGCCTTCAGCATTCGGGGTTAAAGTGGGGTTAAGATGGTTGAAAATCTCGAGCACCTCATACGATGCGCGGCGGTGAATCCGCGCCTGCCGCGCACGGCTCTATTTAAGGAACTGCTGCGCTCGGAAACCTATCTGTTGACCGTCGATTCGCCGCTCGAGGACGGCGAGGTCAAGCGCGTCACCAAGTCCGACGCGTCGTTCCCGGTCTGGGCCGACAAGGATCCCGAGCTCGGCGGCGTGTGGGTGCCGGTGTTCCCCGCGCGCGACCGCGTGCGCGACTTCGTCGCGGCGCGCCGGCTCAAGACGCCGAAGGGCAAGGAATTCCTGTGGATGGGCCACATGCCCGGCCAGGTGTTCAGCCTGCTGCGCGGCGTTCGCCGTTTCGCGGGCATCAAGCTGTTCCTCGATCCCGGCTTGTCCGTCACGGTCCCGTGGACCGAGGTGCGCGCCCTGTCCGAGGGCAGGATCGCCGACGAGGGCCCGAAGCGCTATGAGCTCCCGTTCGAGCGTCTCGTGATTCCGGCCGGCGCGCGTCTTTCCTTCGGGAAGATGAAGCCGTGGGCCGGAGAGGAAAAGCCCGTGCTCATGCTTATGCCCGACGCGGGGAAGTTCGCGCCCGAGGACCTGCGCCGGCTGGTGCGCCTGCCTCTCGGCGAAAAGCACGCGTGGATGCCGGTCCGCCATTTTCTCCAGATGATGCGGCGCCTGCAGACGCTCAGCGGCGAGGGCGGGCGCTATCTCGAGGATTTGTTCGCGTCGCTGCTCTCCTTCGAGATGTACGGCGAGGGGGAGGCGCTGTGCGAGTGGTTCGAGCATCACGGCCACCAGGCCTACGCCTGGGTCGGGCTGTCGGCGATCTACGGCCGCTGCGGGCGCATGGACGAGTGCGCGGAGCTGTGCGTCCGGGCGCTGGCGAAGTATCCGGAGGAGCGCTCGTTCCACGTCAACGGCATACGGGCCTTGGCGGCCGTCGGGCGCGCCGAGGAAGCCTCCCGGTACGCGGCGCAGGCCGTGCGCCGCTTCCCCGGCGATGAGGTTTTGGCGGGCCTGCGCGCCAAGCTGACTCCCGCCGCCGCCGCGCGTTAAAACTCGGTAAACACAGTAAAAATAGGGTGAAATTCGGGGCTCCCCTCTTGCGCCCGGGCGCCGCGGGGTCTACACTGTGGGAGCCGCGGGAGGTTGTCATGAGTGAGCAAAGCAAGTCGAATTTCCAGGCGTTCGGCGCGGGCCTTCTCGGCTTCGTCGCCGTCTTGGCCATCGGCGGCGGCGCTCTGCTGGTCCGCTCCTCCCAGCAGGCGAAAGCGGGGTCGAGGCCCGTCGCCGCGGCCGAGCCGATCGATCTGGGCTCGTCGATGCCGCGACCGTCCATGTCCCCGGCTTCGGTTCAGAAGGAGCGCCGCGCGGAATCTCCCGCGCCGTTGATGGGCGCGGAGGATGAGTCCGAGGGCGCGGAGGCTCCCGCCGAGGCGTCCGCCGCCGCCGCCTCGTCTCCCGAATCCGCTCCGCCCGCGAAATCCCCGGCGCCCCGGCTCGAGGTGACCCAGCACTTGGACAAGCCGGGCAACGGCTCCTCGGCGACGGCCATCGTCAGGAACACGGCCGCTCCCGAGAAGCCCGCCAAGGCCTTCTCCCATAAAACATTGAAGCTCGACCCGGCCGGCATGGCCCCGGCTTCGGTCGCGTCCGTCCACTACGGCGTGACCAGCCGCAGCGAGCTGATGGGCCGCGCCGCGGGGCCGGTTTACAACTTCAAGGGGAAGGGCGCGGTCGGCGGCTCAGGCGCGACGGGCCAGCTGGCCGACGAGGTGAACGCGAAAGTCGCCGAGATCCGACGCCAGCTGGAGGCCTCCGGCCTTCCGGCCGATCAGCGCGCGAAGCTCCAGAAGGAGCTTGATGAGGCGGTCAAAGGCGGCGCCAAGGCTCAGTAAGGGAACAGCGCGTCGAGGGGCTTCTCCTCGAGCGCGCCGAGCGTCTTGAGCTGATCGAGGCCCACGCGGTCGCGATGGCCGAGAATCCAGACCGTCAGCGGCTTCGTCTTGAAGCGCTGGGCGAATGCCTGGAGCTCCGGCAGGGTGTACTTCAGCGAGCGCTCGAAACGCTTCGGCCCCGGGTCGCCGCCCGCGAGGCCCTGGTCTTCCCAGCCGATCACCGTCGAGGGAATCCAGCGGAAGGGCACCGGGCTCGTGCGATAGGACTCCTCGATCGATTTCGCCGTCTCGCGGAAGCGCTTCTCCGAGGCCGGGAAATCCTGGAACAGGCTTTCCATGAGCTTGACGGCTTCCGGGGTCTTGTCGGCCTGGCAGCCGAGCCGGCCCCAGAGCTGGGTGTCGTCGCCCTTGAGGGCGACGGCGGTGTGGCCGCCGGAGGCGGAATAGGCCAGCGCGCGGGATTCGCGCACCTCTTGGAAGATCACCGAGCTCATGTCGCCGCCCATGTACTGGGAGTAGAAATCGTAATCGACGGCGTGCTCGGGGTCGAAGGTTTCGTCGGCGGCGAACAGGCCGACCTGGGCCTGGACCATGTCGCGGTGCGTGAACAGCACGCGCGGCGCGGAAGGGCGCAGGAGCTGGAGCGGGACGCGCGCCGGGACGGGGCCGAGGCGGCGGCCCGTGCCGAGCAGCTTGCCGATCTCGCGGGGCGAGCGGTTGCCCACATAGGCGACGCGCGCGGGGTGGAGCATGAAATCCCGGATGAGGGCCTTCAGGTGCTTCTCTTTGAGGGCCTTGAACTCGGCGTTGGTGAGGCGCTTGAGCACGCTGTTCTCGCGGCCTCGAGCGGCGAGCTGGCCGAGGGCGTAGTGCACCGAGCCGGGGTCCTTCTTCTCGTCCTCGCGCGCGCCGAGCTCGACCTCGATCATCTTCGGCAAGGTCCCGGGCTCGATGTTGGTATAGTCGAAGCGCTGGGCCATCAGCTCGAGCGAGGCCCAGAGGTTGCGGTCGAGGCCGGAGAGATGGACCGCCGTGGCCTGCTCGCCGCAGGAGTAGGACAGCGACGTGCCCAAGGCGAAAAGCTTTTTCTTGAACTCGTCGGCCGACAAGGGGCCGGCGCCGGCCAAGGTGAGCAGGTCGACCGCGGCGCACAGCTCGCGCTCGGTGCGCGAGCCGCGCTCATAGTAGAACGAGAGCGTGAACAGGTCGTTGTACGGGTTCTTCGCCGTGTACAGGCGGCCGCCTTCGATGGGCGTGATCTGGTAGTCGCGCCCGGAGACGAGCCATCTGGGATCGAGGGGCGGGGCCGGCAGCGCGAGGATTTCCTTCATGAACGCCGATTCGCGGGAGGGGTCGATCGCGACGTGCGTGAAGGCGGGCTTGGAGATCTTCGGGATCTCGGGCTTGGCGTCGCGGCGGTAGACGGCGATCCGGTCGGGGCCCAGGTACTTGTTGGCCACGCGCACGACGTCGGCCTTCGTGATCTTACGGATCCGGTCGAGGCGCCCGGTCGCGCGCTCCCACGGCTCGACGGCGATGAACGAGCCGGCCATCAATCCGACGCGCGACTCGTTCGACTCGAGGCTGGCCTTTTCGCCGAGCTCGAAATTGGTGATGACGGCGGCGACGTCGTCCTCGCTGAAGTCCCCGGCCTTCAGCGCGTCGACCGCTTCGAGCAGCAGCGCCTCGGCCTCCTCGGGCGTCTGGCCCTTCTTGGGGAGGGCCCAGATGGTCCAGGAGCCGGCGTCGTTGCGCATGGACGGGTACGAGCCGGAGGCCTTGACCTTTTGAGCCTGGTTGAGACGCAGATTGAAGAGGCCCGCGGCTGAGTTGTCGACGATCATGTCCATGACCTCGAGGGCGTCGGCGTCGGGGTGCGAGTGCGGCACGGTCAGCCACGCGAGCTCGACCTTCTGCTCGGCCTCGTACTTGACCTCGTACTTCTCCTCGCCCTTGGGCCTGGGGAGCGCCCATTTCGGCAGGTCGGGAAGCGGGTGCGGCGTCCAGGCCTCGAAATTCTTCCTGATGAGCTCGAGCATCTTCGCGCGGTCGAAGTCGCCGGAGAGCGCGATCGCCATGTTGTTCGGCGCGTACCAGCGGTCGTAGAACGCGTACATCTTCGCGAGCGACGGGTTCTTCAGGTGCTCGATGCTGCCGAGCGTCGGCTGCTGGCCGTACGGGTGGATCTTGAAGAGGCGGTTCTCGACCTCGTCGCCGATGATGCGCTCGGCATTGTCCATGGAGCGGTTCTTCTCTTCATAGACGGTCTCGATCTCGGTCTGGAAGAGGCGGAAGACGGGGCTCTTGAAGCGCTCGGCCTCGACCTTGGCCCAGGCCTCGAGGCGGTTGGCGGGTATGCTCACGACATAGACCGTCTGCTCGTCGGAGGTGAACGCGTTGAGGCCCTCGGCGCCGATGCTCTTGTAGAAGCGGTCGAACTCGTTGGGCACCGCGTACGCGGAGGCGAGGCCGTTCGCCGCGTCGATCTCCTTATAGATCTTGGCGCGGGCGCTTTCGTCCTTGGTCTTGAACAGGTCCTCGTACAGCGCGCGGATGCGCTCGAGCTGCGGGCGCTCCTTCTCATAGTCGAGCGTGCCTAGGCGCGCGGTCCCCTTGAAGAGCATGTGCTCGAGATAATGAGCCATGCCGGTGCTGTCGGCGGGATCGTTCTTGGAGCCGGCGCGCACGGCGATGCGGGCCGAGACGCGGGGCGCGCCCTTGTTCGGGCTCAGGTAGACGGTCAGGCCGTTCGCCAGCCGGTGGATGGAAACCCCCATCGCGTCGTCGGGGCGCGGGACTTCCTGCACCGCGGGCACGGAAGGCGCCAGCGCGACGGGGGCCTTCGTCTTGGCCGCGGCGGGAACGGCGAGCGCGACGGCGAGAATCCACGGGGCGAGGGTCTTCATTGCTTCTCCTGTTTGATTTCCTTCGGTGAACCCTTGGGCGCCTGATTCGCCTTCGGCTTCTTGACGGGTTTCGGGGCTTCGGGCGGAAGCTTGATGACCGGCCCGGCCGAGATGGCCGACCACGAGTAATGGTTCTGAGCGTTCCAGAGGATCCAGCCGCGGACGCCGAGCTCCTCGGCGGCGAGTATCTGAGAGCGCACGTGGGCGGGCGTGTAGCGCACGCCCATCGAGAAGTCCTGAAGATAAGGCCGCAGGGCGCCGGGGCGGGAGCCGAGCCTCCCAAGAGCGTCTTTGATGCCGTGGTGAATCGTTTCGTACGGCGCGCGGTTGGGGTTCCTGAGGCCGTACTCGCCGTGGGCGTAGTGCGACGGGTACATCATCGGGGAGATGTAGTCGACGAGATCCGCCATCTGTTCGAAGGTCTGGCCGATGCCCATGCCGTCGCCGACGCTCGTCGTCAGGCCGAAGGTGTCGACCGAGATCTTGACCCCGAGGGGCTTGAGGCGCGCGACGGCGACGGTCAGGAACTCGCGCAGGGCCGCGGCGGCCGCCGCGGGAGAGTGCTTCGTGTGCGAGTAGCGGCACTGGCGGGTCTTCCCGTCGGAGGGGAAGCGGATGTAGTCGAACTGGATCTCGTCGAAGCCCGCGGCCGCGGCGCGCGAGGCGATGTCGATCGCGTACTCCCAGACTTCCTTCTTATACGGATCCACCCAGGCCGTGCCCTTGTCGTTGGTCCAGATGCGCCCGTCGGGGAAATGCACGGCGAGGTCGGGGCGGGCGCGGGCGAGGTGATCGTCCTTGAAGATCGCGATGCGCGCGATCGTGTAGATTCCGGCGTCTTTAAAGTCCTTGACGGCGAGCGGAAGGTCGGCAATCGCGTTGGTGAACGCCCCGGTCTTCACGGCGAGCGGCACGTCGCGCACGAACATGTGCCCGTCGTAGTCCTTGAGCGCGATGACGACGGCGTTGAAGCCCGCGCCCTTCATGTCG
Source organism: Elusimicrobiota bacterium (assembly GCA_028714015.1). GTDB lineage: Bacteria > Elusimicrobiota > Elusimicrobia > UBA1565 > UBA9628 > GWA2-66-18. The sequence continues at coordinate 7,877 of JAQTNG010000034.1, forward strand.
GTCACGAAGCGGCGGCGGGCCTTGGTCGAGCCGGCGGCCCACCCCGTGAAGTGAACGCCGCGGAAGGTCGCGACCGAGGCCCTAGCCGAGGAAGTGTCCCTTCCGCTCGCCGTTAGAAAGGGACCGGTCGAAGCCGGAGCTTCGGCGGGGGCTTGAGCGAAAGCGGGAGGCACGGCGCAAAGCGCCAACAGCAGGGGGAAAATCTTCAGCACCGGGAGAAAGTACCAAATCCCGCGCGGGGGCGTCAGCGCCGGCGGGGCTCCGTCCATTGTTGCGGGACGGCGATCAGGTCCAGGCGCACCTTCGCGCTCGCGCGCTTCCAGTCGACCGGAGCGGGGGTAAGATCTCCGTCGCTGATGTGCTCGAGGGCGGCGCGGCGCTCGTCGGCGTCGCGGACGCGGTAGGACGGATCGATGTCGAAAATCTGCCCGCGGCGGTGGTCGTGGGCCTCCAGGCTCACGGTCCACCCGTCCGCCTTGGCGAGATCGATTTCATAGCCGCCCTTGTCGTTCGTCGTCGCGGTCTCGGGCTCCTTCGAGTCCCGCAGGAAGGTGATATCCGCGCCCGGCACGGGCTCGAGGGTCGCCAGGTCGTAGACCGTTCCCGACACGCGCCACATGTTTTTCGCGAGGGCCTTCGGCGCGGCGGGCGGCGCCGCGGCGGGAGCCGGGGCCGGGGCTTGCGCCGGGCTCGCCGGCGGGGCATCCGGGGGAAAGAGCTGCGAGCTCAACGCGGCTTCGGGCGCGACGGGGGCCCCCGGAGCGGCCGCAGGCGGAGCCGGCGCCGGAGCCGGCGACGCGGCGGACTTCGAGGCGTAATTCGAGGGATTGCGCATGTCGTCGGCCCACCGGCCTATCGCTGCGATCGCCGAGCCGGCCGCGGCCGTGATCGTGTCGCCGTGGACCATGAAGAGCCAGCCTCCCGCTCCCAAAAGGAGGACGGCGGCCGCGATCTGGAACGGCCGCCGCCGCCGCCGGGCTTTCGCCTTGTGCAGCGCGGTGTAGCCGCGCATGATCTCGTACTTGCTGCGCGCGCGCATGCAGATCTGGCAGCCCGTCGCTTCGGGCGGAAGGGGCGTGTGGCAGCCGGGGCAAGGCAAGGTGTCTTTTTCGGCCATATTATTTTTTCGCCTGCGGGACGAGGACGAGATCGAGCTCGACGATCTGCGCGCTCTCCTTGTAGCGCAGCGGCACCGCCTCGAGATCGCTGTCGACGGTTTCCGCGATGAGGTCGGCCCGGGATTGGGGGGAGCGCTCGCGGTAGGGCGGGTCCCGGTCTTCGAGCAGGCCTTTGCGGTAGCCCGGAGCCTCGATCATGACGAGGATGCCGTCGGAGGGGTCTTTGTAGAGGCCGACTTGATAACGGCCGGCCGCGTCCGTCGTCGCTTCCCATTTCGCGTCGCTTCGCGGCTGCCGAAATTGGACTTTCGCGTTATTGACGGGCAGCTTGGTCTCGAGGTCATAGACCTGGCCGTGGATGCGGAGTTCCCCGGGCGACGGCGGGGGCGGCGCGTACGCCGGGTCCGCAATCACGGAGAGCGGGGTCGCAACGACCGCCGCGGGCGCGGCGGCGGCCGCGGGGTCCGGGGGCGGCTCGGCGGGGCCCTGAGGAGCCGGGGGGGGCGCATTGAGGTAGATGAAAGACGAGACGGCGACTTCCGGCCGGGTATTCGAGGCGGTCGGGGGCTCGACGGCCTTGTCCTTGATCCAATGGCTCGGCTGGCGGGTCTTCTCGACCTCGGCCTGGAATTCGCGCCAGGCGGAGCCCAGGGGGGCGGTCACGAAGCCGCGAAGGAACCAGACAGACGCCAGGAGGACCGCCGCGACGACGCGGGCGGCGATGATCTTGGGCCGTCGTTTGAGCCGGAGCTCTTCCTTTCGGACGAACGCCCGCCCCTCCTCCATCTCCATGTCGTCGCGAGGGGCGCGGCAATGAGGGCAAATCTCCTCTTCGAGCCCCACGAGCATGCCGCATCGGGGGCAGGGAACGGTGGTCATCGATTGGTTATAACAGGAAGACCGCCTCTCGTCCAGGTCCCTTTTTAACGGAGCGTGGAAGGGACACTTCCTCGCCATAAGGCTCGGTCGGTCCATTCTTGACTAAATCAGTCAGGAATGATATACTTCAGTCGTGGCCAACCAAGATTTGAAGGAACTCGCCGATCGCGAGTATAAATACGGCTTTAAATCGGACGTCGAAACCGATCAGGTCCCCCGCGGCCTCAGCGAGGACACCGTCCGGCTGATCTCCGAAAAGAAGGGCGAGCCCGCCTTCATGCTCGCGTGGCGGCTCAAGGCCTACAAGCATTGGCTGGGCATGACCGAGCCGACCTGGTCCTCGGTCCACTATCCCAAGATCGACTACCAGAACGTCATCTACTACTCGGCGCCCAAGGCGAAGAAGAAGCTGAACTCGCTGGACGAGGTCGATCCCGAGATCCGGGCCACCTTCGACAAGCTCGGCATCCCGCTCGAGGAGCAGAAGATGCTCTCCAACGTGGCCGTCGACGCCGTGTTCGACTCCGTCTCGGTCGCCACGACCTTCAGGAAGACCTTGGCCGAGGCCGGAGTCATCTTCTGCTCGTTCTCCGACGCGGTCAAGGAGCACCCGGAGCTCATCGAGAAGTACCTCGGCTCCGTCGTGCCGTACACCGACAACTTCTTCGCCACCCTCAACTCCGCCGTCTTCTCCGACGGGTCGTTCTGCTACATCCCCAAAGGCGTCAAGTGCCCGATGGAGCTCTCGACCTACTTCCGCATCAACGCCAAGGACACCGGCCAGTTCGAGCGGACCCTGATCGTGGCCGACGAGGGCGCGCAGGTCAGCTACCTCGAGGGCTGCACGGCTCCGATGCGCGACGAAAATCAGCTGCACGCGGCCGTCGTCGAGCTCGTGGCGCACGACGACGCGTCGATCAAGTACTCGACGATCCAGAACTGGTACCCGGGCGACAAGAACGGCAAGGGCGGCATCTACAACTTCGTGACCAAGCGCGGCAAATGCGCGGGCAAGCGCTCGAAAATTTCGTGGACGCAGGTCGAAACCGGCTCCGCGATCACGTGGAAGTATCCTTCGTGCATCCTGCTCGGCGACGAGTCGGTGGGGGAGTTCTACTCCGTGGCCTTGGCGAACCACTACCAGCAGGCCGACACGGGCACGAAGATGATTCATATCGGCAAGAACACGAAATCGACGATCATCTCGAAGGGAATATCGGCCGGCCACGGCCAAAACGCGTATCGCGGACAGGTCAAGATCGCGAAATCGGCCCAGGGCGCGCGCAACTACTCCCAGTGCGACAGCCTTCTTCTGGGCGACAAGTGCGGGGCGCACACCTTCCCTTACATCGAGGTCGGCAACCCGACCGCGACCCTCGAGCACGAGGCCTCGACCTCGAAGATCGGCGAGGACCAGCTGTTCTACCTGCGCCAGCGCGGCCTGTCGGCCGAGGACGCCGTCGGCATGATCGTCAACGGCTTCTGCAAGCAGGTCTTCAACGAGCTCCCGCTCGAGTTCGCCGTCGAGGCGCACAAACTCATGAACATCTCCCTCGAAGGGAGCGTCGGCTAAAGGAACCCCATGCTGAAAATCACGAATCTCCACGCGAAAATCGGCGACAAGGCCATCCTCAAGGGCCTGAGCCTCGAGGTCAAGGCCGGCGAGGTCCATGCGATCATGGGACCGAACGGGAGCGGCAAGTCGACCCTTTCATACGTCCTCGCCGGACGGCCCGGCTACACGGTCACCGAAGGCAAGGCCGAATATAACGGGAAAGATCTTCTCGCGATGGACCCGGAGATCCGCGCGCGCGAAGGCGTGTTTCTCGCCTTCCAGTATCCCGTCGAGATCCCCGGCGTCTCGAACAAGTACTTCCTCAAGGCCGCCTACAACTCCCTGCGCAAGCACCGCGGCGAGCCCGAGATGGACGCGGGCGCCTTTCTCAAATTCATCAAGGAGAAGGCCAAGTCCGTTCAAATGGACCCCGCCTTCCTGAACCGCTCGGTCAACGAAGGCTTCTCGGGCGGCGAGAAGAAGCGCAACGAGGTGCTCCAGCTGGCCGTCCTCGAGCCCAAGCTCGCCATCCTCGATGAGACGGACTCGGGCCTCGACATCGACGCGCTCAAGATCGTCGCCGAGGGCGTCAATAAGATGCGCGATCCGAAGCGCGCCTTCGTCGTGGTCACGCACTACCAGCGCCTGCTCGACTACATCGTCCCCGACTTCGTCCACGTGCTCTCCGGCGGCCGCATCGTCAAGTCCGGCGGCAAGGAGCTCGCGCTCGAGCTCGAGAAGAAGGGCTACGGCTGGATCGAGGATTCCGGCTCCGTGCCAAAGGCGGCCGCGTGATCGCCGAAGCCCTCGCCGCCCAGAAGGAAGGCTGGCGCTTCACGCCCGCCTCCATGCTCACGGGGCCGGACTTCAAGCCCGCCGGCGTGCCCGCGCGCATCGAGCCGCTCGCCGGCCGCGTGCTGTGCCCCGTCGGGTTCCATCGCGCCGCGCTCGTCAACGGCCGCTGGGAGGACCGCCACGCGGTGCTCAAGCTGCCCGCGGGCGTGAGCGTCGAGCCCTTCGGCAAGGTCTCCGACCTTGCGGAATTAATAAACAGCCCGGCGCCCGTTGATCTGCCGCTCGCCAAAGAGGCCTCCGCCGCGCGCGACGGCTTCGTCGTCCGCGTCGCGCGCCACGTGCGGGCCGACCGCCCCATCCATCTCGTCCATATCTCGGAAGCGTCGTCTGTCGCCGAATCCTCGCAGGCGCGCGTCATCGTCGTGCTCGAGCCCGGCGCCTCGGCGGAGATCGTCGAGGAGACCTTGTCCTTCGGCGACGCCCCGTCGTGGAAGAACGTCCGAGCCCAGATCGTCCTCGGCGAGGGCTCGTTCCTGCGGCATCACCGCGTCGTCCGCGAGGGGGCGCAGGGCCGTCTGACGCTCGCGCTCGAGGTGTCGCTCGGCTCCCGCGCGCGCTACGAGTCGCACGCCCTGAACTTCGGCGGCCTGTTCGCGCGCGAGGACCTGCGCGTGCGCATCGAGGGCGAGGGCGCGGAGTGCACGCTCAACGGCCTGGCCCTGCTCGGCGGCTCCGAGTTCGCCGACCACCACACGATCGTCGAGCACGCCGCGGTCGGCGGCACGACGCGCCAGCTGTATAAGGCGGTCATCGACGGCAAGGCGCGCTTCGTCTTCGACGGCCTGGTCTCGGTCAAGCCCGGCGCGCAGAAGACCGACGCGCAGGTCTACAACAAGAACCTCCTGCTGTCCGAGGACGCGCGCGTCAACACGAACCCCGAGTTCAAGATCCTCGCCGACGACGTGTCGTGCAAGCACGGGGGCGCGGTCGGCCAGCTTTCGCTCGAGGCGATGTTCTATCTGCGCTCGCGCGGCATCGGCGCCGCCGAGGCCCGCCGCCTTCTCGTCTACGCTTTCGGCTCGGAAATGGTCGACCGCGTCGCGCTCGAGCCGCTGAAGCTGGCGCTCGCCGACGCGCTGCACGGGCGCATGCCCGAGGAGAACCTCTGACATGGCCGCCCTCGACGTGAAGACGATTCGCGAGGACTTCCCGATCCTGAAGCGCCTCGTGCGGGGCAAGCCTCTCGCCTATCTCGACAACGCGGCGACCTCGCAGAAGCCTCGTCAGGTGATCTCGTCCCTGGTCGATTTCTACGAGAATCACAACGCGAACGTTCACCGCGGCGTCCATACGCTGTCGGAAGAGTCCACCAACATGGCCGAGGCGACGCGGACGAAGCTCGCCGCGTTCGTCGGGGCGGCCAAGCCCGAGACCTTGATCTTCACCCGCAACGCGACGGAGTCGCTCAACCTGATCGCCCACGCATGGGGACGCAAGTTCCTGAAGGCCGGCGACATGATCCTCTCGACCGAGATGGAGCATCACTCGAACATCGTGCCGTGGCAGCTGCTCGCCGCGGAGCGAGGCATCAGGCTCAAGTTCGTCCCGGTCGAGCCCGACGGCACGCTCGACCTGGCCAAGGTCAGGGCTCTTCTGGCCGAGGGCCCCAAGCTTTTCACCTTCACCGCCTTGTCCAACGCCATCGGGACGGTCAACCCGGTCATCGAGCTGATCAAGCTCGGCAAGGCGGCCGGCGCGGTCGTGTCGGTGGACGCCTGCCAGTGGGCGCCTCACCGCCCGATGGACCTCAAGGCCTGGGGCGCGGATTTCGTTTCCTTCTCCGCCCACAAGATGCTGGGCCCGACCGGAATCGGCGTGCTGTGGGGCCGCGAGGACCTGCTCGACGCGATGGACCCGTTCCTCGGCGGCGGCGACATGATCTCGCGCGTCACGCTCGAGAAGTCCACGTGGAACGCGCTCCCGTACAAGTTCGAGGCGGGCACGCCGAACTTCGCCGACCAGGTCGCCTTCGGCCCCGCGCTCGACTACCTGGCCGCGGTGGGCCTCGACAACATCTCCGCGCACGAGCACGCTTTGGCCGAAAAGGCGCGCGCGATTCTGGAGGCCGAGGGCATGACGGTGCTGGGTCCTTCGGACCCCTCGAAGCGTTCCGGCGTCGTGTCGTTCAACGTTCCCGGCCTGCATCCCCATGACGTCGGCACGGCCTTCGATCTGGAGGGCGTCGCCGTTCGCGTCGGCCACCACTGCTGCCAGCCTTTGATGAACAAGCTCCAGTGCGGCGGCACGGCGCGGGCGAGCTTCTACTTGTACAATGATGAGACCGATCTCGAGGCCTTCGCGCGCGCGCTCAAGCGCACGCTCGAATTCTTCAGGGTCAAGCCGAAGGCGGGGGTGCGGTAATGGAAGGCGACGCGGAGCTCCAGGATCTCTATCGCGAGGTTCTCCTCGATTATTTCCGGTCCACGACCCGCAAGGGCAAGTGCGACCCGGCGGACCTTCGCGCCCACGGCATCAACCCCGTGTGCGGCGACGAGCTCGAGATCACGGCGGAAATCAAGGACGGCAAGGTCAGCAAGCTGCGCTACGCGGGCCACGGCTGCGTGATCAGCCAGGCCTCCGCGGCGATGATGGCCGAGGCGCTCGAGGGCGCCGACATCGCGAAGGCGAAGGCGCTCGTGGCCGCGTTCAAGAAGCTGATGCTCGAGAACGGCGCGGTGTCGGCCCTGCCGCCGGAGCTCGAGCAGCTGGCCAGCCTCGAAGGCGTCCGCAAATTCCCGATGCGCGTGAAGTGCGCCACCTTGGGCTGGAACACCGTCATGCAGGGCTTCGAGGTGATCAAGTCATGATCAAAGCCGCCGCCGAGACCGAGGCGACCTTCAAGCAGGTCGGCGAGGCCCTCAAGCCCGTCGTCGATCCCGAGATCCACATCAGCATCGTCGACCTCGGGCTCGTCTACGGCGCCGAGTTCGGAGAGTCGCCGAAGGGCCGCTCGGTCAAGGTGCGCATGAGCCTGACCTCGCCCGCCTGCCCGTACGGGCCGATGCTGCTCGCCTCCGTGCACACCGCTCTGACGAAGCTGCCGGGCATCAAGGACGTCGACGTGGACCTGACCTTCGTCCCGGGCTGGGACCCTCGCACGATGGCCACCGAGGACGCGAAGGAGCAGCTGGGACTCTACTAATATGAGAATCACGAGCTCGATCGAATACGCGACCCGCCTGATGGTGACCTTGGCCGAGGAGCACGGCAACGCTCCGGTTCCGGCCGAGCGCCTGGCCGAGGCCGACAACGTCCCTGCCGACTTCGTGAGCCAGATTCTGGTGAAGCTCCGCCGCGCCGGGCTCGTGACGAGCCACCGCGGCAGCGCCGGCGGCTACGCGCTCTCGCGCCCGCCGGCCGAAATCACGATCGAGCAGGTGGTGCGCGCCGTGGACGGCGCCGTTTTCGAGGAAGTGTGCGAGCGCTACGACGCGGGCACCAAGGACTGCCGCCATCAGGAGCATTGCGCGATCTCTCCCGTGTGGACGAAGCTCGGCGAGCTCGTGACCCGCTACTTCGAGAGCGTGACCCTGGCCGCGATCCTCGAGCAGAAGGCGGGCGCGTGCGGCGCGTCGCCGGCCTGGCTCGAGAAGCTCGCGTCCGGAGAATAAATAAGGGAGGATTCACTTTATGACTACCTACGAGCGCGTCGAGAAGGTCCTTGAAAAGATCCGGCCTTACATCCAGTCCGACGGCGGCGACATCTCCCTGGTCTCGGTCGACGAGGCCGCGGGCGTCGTGAAGGTGCACCTGTCCGGAGCCTGCGGCTCCTGCCCGAGCTCCACGGCGACCCTCAAGGGCGGCGTCGAGCGCATGGTCCGTCAGGAAATCCCCGAAATCAAGGAAGTCGTCGCGGTCTGACGTGCCGAAGCGCGTCGAGCTGCACTGCCATTCGATCTTCTCCGACGGGACGTTGACTCCGGCGGAGCTCGTGTCGCGCGCCGTCAAGAACGGCGTCGAGCTCCTGACGCTGACCGACCACGACAGCATCTCCGGCGGGACTGATCTGTTCGCCGCCGCGAAGGCCGAGAGCCTCGCCGTCCGTCTCGGCATCGAGATCAACTGCGCGGGCGAGGGCGCGGCCGACCGCGTCCACATCCTGGGCTACGGCTTCAACCCCGCCGCGCCCGGCTTCGCCGAGCGCCTCACCGAGTTCCGGGAGCGCCGGACCGTGCGGTCCAAGCGCATCGTCGAGAACCTGCGGGCTCTCGGCATCGCCATCGAGTTCGAGCACGTCCGCTCCGGCGCGCACGAGACCCTGGGCCGCCCGCACGTCGCCGACGCGCTGAAGCGCCTCGGCGTCGTCAAAAGCCGCAAGGAGGCGTTCGAGCGCTTCCTCATCAAGGGCAAGCCCGGCTACGTCGAGTCCATGGGACCGAGCCCGGCGGAGGCGATCGCCCTGATCCGCGACGCGGGCGGCATCGCCTGCCTCGCGCATCCGCAGACCGCGGGCAAGGAGAACGAGCTCGACGAGCTGCATCGCGCGGGCCTTCAGGGCATCGAGGTCCTCTACTCGGGCCACACGCCGTCCCAGGTCCGGGTGTACGGCGACTGGGCCAAGGCCAAGGGGCTGCTGGCCGTGGGCGGGTCGGACTTCCACGGCCCGAACACGGGCCGAGAGGAGCGTCTCGGCATCGAGTACTCCGACGACGCCGCCGGCCCCGTCCTCGAGAGGCTGCAGTAATGCTCGTCATCGCCCACCGCGGAGCCAGCGGCCACGCGCCCGAGAACACGATGGCGGCCTTCCTGCGCGCGCTCGCGATGGGCGCGCCCGCCATCGAGCTCGACGTGCACCAGACCCTCGACCACGAGCTCGTCGTCGCGCACGACGACGACCTCAAGCGCTGCGGCCGCGACAAGCGCCGCATCAAGAACCTGCACTGGGCCGACATCTCCGGCCTCGACGTCGGAGCCTGGTTTGGGAAGGAATTCACCGGCGAGAGGCTCCCGAGGCTCGAGGACGTCTTCGACATCCTCCCGCCCACCGTCGAGCTTCACGTCGAGATCAAGCGCGGCTCCTCTTACTATCCCGGCATCGAGGAGCGCGTCGTGGACCTGATCCACAAGCGCGGCGCCCTGGCCCGCACGGTCGTGTCGAGCTTCGACCATGCGGCCCTGTACTCCGTGCGCTCGCTCGACGAGAAAGTGCGCATCGGCTACCTGCTGGGCCTCACGACCCTGAAGACCGCCTTGCGCGAGATGAAGGACATCGACGCCGAAAGCCTCAACCTCAGCGTCCGCCAGACGCTCGCGCGCACGGTCAAGGCCGCCCACGACCGCGGCCGCAAAATCCTCGTCTACACGGTCAACACCCCCGCCGAGCGCGACCGCCTCAACACGCTCGGCGTGGACGGCATCTTCTCCAACTACCCCGAGCTCAACCTATGGCGTTGAAAACGACCTCCGCCGAACCCTCTCCTTCCGAGATCGAGATCGAGGCGGCCCGCCTCGCCGACAAGGGCCTGGCCGGCCTCGGCTACCGCGACGAGGAGCTCGAGCGCGCCGCCCGCCTGACCTGGAAGATCAACCGGCTCAAGAAGGAAAAAAAAGCGGTCATCCCGGCCCACGTCTATCAGCGCCCGGAGATCCTGCTCGGCGTGGCGGACTTCATCGGAGATTCGTACAAGCTCGCCAAGCTCGGCGCCGCCTCCGACGCGAAGACCATCGTTTTCTGCGGCGTGCGCTTCATGGCCGAGACCGCGAAGATCCTGAGCCCGGACAAGGAAGTGCTGCTGCCGGCGCCGGAGGCGGGATGCTCGCTGTCGGAGTCGATCACGGCGTCCGACGTGCGGACGTTGAAGCGCAAGCACCCCGGCGCGCCGGTCGCCGTCTACATCAACACGACCGCGGCGGTGAAGGCGGAATGCGACGTCGTCGTCACCTCGGCGAACGCGCCGAAGATCATGCGCAAGCTGTACGAGAAGCACGACAAGGTCATCTTCGCGCCGGACGCGATGATGGGCAAGAACCTGGCGAAGGAGCTCGGCAAGACGATCGGCAAGGATCTCATCATCTGGGAAGGCTCGTGCATCGTGCACGACAATTTCGACGCGGCGTCGGTCGAGTTCTACCGCAAGATGTACCCGGGCGTGAAGATCCTCGCGCACTTCGAGTGCACTCCGGCCCTGACCTCGGTCGTCGACTACATCGGCGGCACGGGCGACATGATGAAATGGGTGGACG
>JAQTNG010000035.1:0-7196 GCA_028714015.1 Elusimicrobiota bacterium
CGACGCCGGGGCGCAGAGGGCGCCTCACGGGAATGCCGCCGAGGCCTTCGAGGCTCGTGCCGCGCAGCAGGTGCAGGAGCACGGTCTCGGCCTGATCGTCGAGCTGGTGGCCGGTCGCGACCGCGGTGTAGCGTCCGCGCCGCGCCCGCTCGCCGAGCACGCGATAGCGCTCCTTGCGCCCGGCCTCCTCGAGCCCGAGCCCGCGCTTGGCCGCGAGCGCGCGCACCGGCGCGCGGACGATCGCGACGGGAAGGCCGAGCCGGGCTCCCAATGCTTCGACGAAGCGCGCGTCGGCGTCCGCGGCCCGGCCGCGCAGGCCGTGATGGATATGGATGAGCCTCACGGTCAGGTTCTTCTTGCGCGCCTGCACCGACAGCCAGTGTGCGAGGCACACCGAGTCCGGGCCTCCGGACACCGCGGCCAGGACGCGTCGTCCCGGCGTCAGAAAGCGGTGCCGCGCCTCGAAGGCCATGAGCTTGGACCAGACGCGGGCGGCGAATTCCTTTTTCCTCATTGTCAAAATATCTTTATCGAATATAGATAATCTTCTATTGACAAATCAAGGGTCCGGGGCTACCCTGTGGTTGTCGCAGGAAGAAAGATGACCCCTCTTCGAACGATCGCCGTCTGGCTCGCGTGCGCTCTGCCGCTGGCGGCGGCGCCCACCGCCCCCGCCGCCGAAGAGGCCTCGAGGGTCGCCGCGAAGATCGTTTTCGCTTTCGAAAACGGCTCGCCCGTCGACACGGCGGCCACGAAGGAAGACCTGCTGGTCCTCGACCGCAAGCTCCCCGGCGTCATCAAGCGCGTGGGCGCTTTCCAAAAGGTCCGGACGCCGGCGTTTCCCGCCTGCCCGGAGGTCGCCGCGCCCGCCAAGGATCCCAACGGCTGCGTGATGGCCGCGGCCCGCGCCGCCGCCAAGGACCTGGGCATCGTCGAGCGCGCGCGCCAGGACTCCGCGGCTTCGCTCTATCTCGCGGTGTATCTCGGGCCGAAGAACGGGACGCCGGCCGAAATGGCCGCGGCGCAGGCGCGGGCCGAGAAGGCGATGTCGGATCCGCGCGTCTCCGCCCGGAGCGCGGCGCGTATGCGCCGGGTCATGGCCCAAGGCGGGTCCTTCACCGCCCCCGGCGATCCGGGCGCGGCCGGGCCGGCGAACACCGCCGCCTACGGCGGCACCGGTCCCGGCTACCGAGGGGTGAACGCGGCGATCGCGGAGGCGAGCCGCCTCTCGCGCGCACGCTCCGTCCCGGTTCGCGCGGGCGAGGTCCCGTCCTTGTCGGAGCGGCTTTCCGCCTCGGCGCGCGAAGACGAGACCATTCTCAAGCACGGCCAGGACGACGGCACCTGGGGGACGGCGATCGGGCGCTCCATCACCCAAGGCAAGAAGACCGGGGCCGAGCTTCTCTCCTACTTCACCAGCGGCGAAACCTGGCGGCGCACGGGGAAAGGCGCGGTCGAGATGGTTTCCAACCCCGGTGAGACCGTCCGCTTCCTTCCGGGCGCGATCAAGGCGGCGGGCGGCGCGCTCTGGAGCGGCGTCAAGGCCGACATCCGCAACGCGAGCGACGAGGTCGGCAATTTCATCGATAAGCCGACTCCTTATAACGGCATGAAGGTGGTCGGCTCGGTCGGCCTGGCGGTCTCCAACGCGTTCGTCATCAGCGGCGGAGGCAAGGCCGCGGTCCGCCAGGGAGCGAAGGCGGAGATCGCCCAGGGCGCGCGCCAGGCCGAGAGGCTGGCCGACAATCTCATCGGAGCGGTGGAGCACGATCTCGATTTCACGGTTAAGGCGGCCCCGAAGGGCAGCGAGTACCAGATCGCGACTCGAAACGCGCGGGCACAAATCAAGAGCGGCGAGTACGTCGCTCCCGAAAATCTCAAGGGCCGGATCGGCGTGAATCAAAACGTTTATGACGACGTCGAGGCGATCGGGAGGCAGCGGGGCAGCGACTGCGCCCGCTTCGGCATAGCGTCCTGCTCCATCGCCAACGGCGCGCCGGTGACGAAGGCCAGCGTCGAGGAAGCCGCGGCGACCGTCATGAAGGAGGAATCGGCGGGGACCGTTGCCCGGCTCGAGGAGCGCGCGCGTTCGCTTCGCGCTGAAGGCAAGCCGACCGCCGACGTCGAGAAGGCTCTCGTCGACGCGCGCAGCAAGCTGATGTTGGCCGAAGTCGGCATGTCCACCGAGTACGGGCTGAGCTTCGACTCGATCGGCGCCACGCTGCGGGAGATGAAGACCCCGCATCGCTCCCTCGGCACGGATCACAACGCCTTGGCGGCCCTGCGTCGCGGCGAGGTGCCTCCGGCGGTGCTGGATTACCAGCGCAAGATCGACACGGAGCTCGTGCGCGGCAACGCCGTCATGGCCGCCCTGTACACGGGCGCCGACGGCGCTCACGCGCAGCACGCGGTCACCATACTCGGCAAAGGCAAGGACGCGGCCGGGCGCGTCGTCTACGAGGTCTACGACTCCAACGTCGGCCGGGTCGCGCAGATTCCGGCCGACGCCGTGCGTCCGTTCGGCGCGGTCGTCGTCGGAAAGCTTTGAGCCGGGCCCGCCTCAAGATCGCCGCCGCTGCGCTCGCCGTCGCCCTTGTCGCGCTGTGGTCCTTCGGGCGCCTCTATCGCGAGCTCAAAGCGGTGGAGGACGCGCATGAAGTCCTCGCTGCTTTGGGACGGATGCAGGAGGCCCATCGCCGCGTGCAGGGCGTCTACACCGAGGACGTGTCGGCGCTGGCCGACATGAGCGACGACTGGGGCGGCTTCATGAAGTCGCTCAACAAGGTCCTCGACCTGCGCGCCGGCTTCGAGATATCGGTTTCGGGCCCGAGCTACCGCATCACGGCGCACGCGCGCGACCGCAGGAGCAGCGTCGTCGTCTTCGAGGGACCGCCCAAGATCGGGATGGCCGCCGCCTCATCTGCTAAACTTAGTGATGGCCGCGCTGCGCCCAGCCGCTGAATCGGACCTTCCCGCGATCGCCGAGATCTACAATCAGGCGGTCCTGCGCGCGACCGGCACCTTCGACACCGAGCCGAAGACCCTCGAGGCTCAGCGCGACTGGTTCGCGCATCACGGCGCCGCGCATCCCGTGATCGTCGCCGTGGAGTCGGGCCGGGTCGTCGGCTGGGCGTCCATGTCTCCCTATTCGGACCGCTGCGCGTACGCCCGGACGGCCGAGGTCTCGGTGTACGTCGACGAGGAGGCGCGCGGGCGCGGCCTCGGAGGCGAGCTCCTCGAGGGCATCTTGGCCGCGGGCAAGGAAGCCGGGCTCCTCCAGGTGCTCGCGCGCGTCGCCGAGGGCAACGAGGCGAGCCTGCGCCTGCATGCCAAGCGCGGCTTCTTCGAGGCCGGGCGCCTGCGCCAGGTCGGGGAGAAGTTCGGCAAGGTCCTCGACGTCCACATTCTCCAAAAATCGCTCGCGCTCCTCCTGCTGCTCGCGGCGGCTCTCCCGGCCCGGGCCGGGGTCGAGGAGAGCATCCGCGAATCGGTCGTGCGCCTGACGGCGGGCGACGTCGCGGGCGCGCGCGCCAAGGCGGAGGAGGCCGTCGCCTCGGCCCCGCGCGACCCGCGCGCGCAGGAGCAGCTCGGCAACGTGGCCCTGGCCGCGCTCGACCCGAAGGCTGCGGAAGCCGCCGCCGGACGCGCCCTGGCCGCCGGAGAAACGACGTCCCGCCTCGTGCTTCGCGCCAACGCCCGGCTCGCGGGCGGAAACATCGAGGGAGGCTTCCTCGACGCGGAGCGGGCCGCGGCCTTGTCTCCCGGAAGCGGCACGGCGCGCCTGTCGCTGGCCGTGGCGCTGGAGCTTCTCGGGCGCCCCAAGGCCGAGGTGCTCAGGGAGTATCGCCGCGCCGCCGAGCTCGACCCGACCCAGGCCCCGGAGGTCGAGGCGGCCCTGCGCCGTCTCGATCCGCCCGCGGCCGCGCCGGCCGGGGCGCGCCTCGGGCCGATCCTCGCGATTCTCGCGGTGTCCGCCCTGTTCGGCTGGATCTTCGGCAAGGCCGCGAAGGTGGGCGAGGCGGTCCCGCCTTCGGCGGAACTCCCGGCCCTGCTGCCCGGCGCCGGGCGGCTCACGCCGCGCCAGGCGCTCGCGGCCGTGGACGCCGCGTGCAAGGCCGGCTCGCCCGATCCTCTCGCCCTCGCCGAAGCGCTCTACAGTCGGCTCACGGGGCGGCCCGCCTTCCCGCGCGGGACCGACCGCGCCTTGGGACGCTACCTGCCCGCGTCCGATACGGCGAAAGGGCTGCCCGCCGGCATCGACGCGTTCTTCGCGCGCGCCCTCGATCCGGAGCCGTCGCGGCGCTTTTCCACCGCAGCCGAGCTCGTCGGCGCCTTCCGCTCCCTCGTCGACCCGCCCGTTTTGTAACGGGGTCAGACCTCCCGTTGTTGCATTATTCCTGCGGGTCGATTCCCATTGGAATGCCGCAACAACGGGAGGTCTGACCCCGATTCTAATAGGCCTCCCCGCGGGCCGTCAAAAAATATTGACCGGGGCCCCGGCGCGTTCGTCGTCTCCGATCGCGTACCATCGAGCCATGAAAACACGCTGGAAGGTCCTTCTCGGCGCCGTCGTCGTCCTGGCCGCCGTCAGGGCGGCGCTGCCGTCGATCGTCAAGTCCCGGATCAACGCCTCGTTGTCGCGCGTCGAGGGGTGGGACGCGCGCGTCGGCGACGTCGACCTGGCGCTGCTGCGCGGAGGTCTCGTCCTGCGCGACATCAAGGCCGAGGGCAAGGGCTCGAGCGTGAAAGCCTCGGTTTCCCGGGCCGCCATCAACGTCAGCTGGAGCCAGATGCTGAGGCGCCGGCTCGTGGCGAGCGTCGACATCAGCCGGCCGCGGGCCTCGATGACGGTCCACCGCGCCGACAAGGAAAAGGCGAAGGCCGCGTCCAGGAAGATCGAGAAGAAGGCCGAGGTCGTCTTCCCCAATCTGAAGGACCTTTTCCCGTTCCGTATCGACCGCTTCGCGGTGCGCGACGGAGAGTTCGCCGTCACCGAAGGCGAGCTCACGGCGAGGGTCACGGGCGCGTACTTCGTCGTGAAAGGCCTGACGAACATCGGGAAGGAAGCGCGCGCGACCGGCGAGGCGGGCGCCGTGATCTCGAAGGACGGGACGGTGCGCCTCGATTTCCACGTCGACCCGACCGCGCGCCCTCCGGCGTTCGACTTCTCCCTGGCCGTCAAGAAGATCGAGCTCGCCGCGCTCAATCCGCTGCTGCGCGCCGAGTTCGGGATGGACGTCGACAAGGGCGTCTTCGAGCTCGTCGCGGAGGCGACGTCGACCGGCGGCGGCTTCCACGGCTACGTGAAGTCGTTCTTCGCGGACCTGAAGATGGGCCCGACCGGCGGCAAGCCCGGGGGGGCGGTGAAGGTCATCAAGGAGGCGGTCGTCGGCGCCGTCGCGGCCGTCCTCAAGAACCAGAAGACCGACGCCGTGGCGGGGAAGGTCCCGTTCGAAGGCCGCTACGACGATCCCGACATCGGCGTGTGGGAGGCCCTCGCCTCGGTCCTTCATAACGCCTTCATCAAGGCTTTGAGGCCGACCTTCGAAGGCCTGAGGCGCTAGCGCGGCGGGGGGAAGGGGCGGGGGAAGGACGGGACGGTCTGCCACTTGGAGCGGTCGGCCGGCGCGCGCAGGAAGTAGTCGGTGACGCCGCTGACGGGATCGCGGCCGAACTTGCGGCTCGAGGGAATCTGGGGCAGGCGCACGAACAGGATCGCGACGAGGTCTTCCCGGATCATGTTCTCGAGCGGCGAGTACTCGCGCCCGGACGGATCGGCTCCGAAGGCGCCGGCCATGCTCAGGAGGTCGCCGCCGACGGCGTTGAAGGACGCGCGCGGGAAGCTTCGCGTCGGCTCCTCCCTCAGCGATTGGTATATCTGCTCGCCGGCGGCCGGATCCTTCGACGCGAGCGCCACGGCCTTGGAGATCAGGCGGGCGATGATCGAGGGCGTCTTGCCGGTCTCGGGAAACTTCCAGCCTTCCTCGCGGACCGGGTCCGCGATCAGCGCGGTGCAGTTCTTGTGCGTCTTGTCGTACTTGAGGTCCTGCGCGTAGTACTTCGCGTACTGCTCCTTGAACGACTCCTGGAACTTCAGAGGGACGCGCGCGTCCTTCATGACCATGACCAGCATGTAGGACGGCCGGTACCAGCTCTGGCCGCTGTTGAGGTCGGTCATGTACTTGTCCATCGGGACCATGCTCGCGACGATCCCCTTCTCGCTGACGGTGTTCATGTCGTAGAAATTGTCGAACATCCAGTCGGCCATGCTTCCGCCGGGGCCGTAGCGCCCGGTGAACAGGCTCGAGTGCCCGGCGAGGGCCTCGTCGTCGTCGCCCTGCGCGCCGTTGAGCATGAAGCCCATGACGGGCATGCCCTCCCAGACGCGGCCTGAGCCAGGACGCTCCCAGAGGAGCCGCGTCTGGAACGGCTTTATGGCGCCGCCCTTGTCGGCGGCGACGAGCGCGTCGACGTCCGCCGCGTTCTTCGCGTCGGCTTCCTTCAGGTTCGCGGCGTCGATGCGGTAGTCCTCGGGCCAGATCGTGCGCGCGACCAGGGTCCTGACGCCGTCCTTGACCACGAACTCGCCGCGGACGCGCACGGTGCGGCCCTGAAGATAGGCGAGGCTCGACGCGTCGTAGAACGAGCGGTTCGAATCGATCTTCGCCGCGAGCTCGAAGGGCACGACCGAGCCGTCTTTGAGGGTGACGGAGGCTCCGTCCGCGGAGAGCTTGACTCCCTCGACCATCTCATGCGAGCCGATCCAGACGAGGCCCGCGGGACCCGACTTGGGCGTCGCGATCACGTCGTCCGGGAAGTACCACTTGCCCTGCTCCGGAGCGCGGCAGAGGACGCAGCGGCCCGTGCCGAGAACGAACTCATCCTCGGGATACAGGCCGAGGAAGCCGCTCGTGAGCCCGCGCGCGGACGAGGGCTCGACCGCGGCAGGAGCGGGAGCGACGGCCGGCGCGGAGGAGGCGACGGCGGCTTGGACGCTCGCGGGGCGGAAGAAAAAGGCGGAGGGACGGCGCGGCCCCGCGGCGACGGGGACCGGGATGCCGCCCCCGAACGCCCTGGCGCCGTCGAAGATCGCGTCCGGAGCGGCGGAGGCGCCCAGCGCCAGGGAAAGGATCAGCGCGGCGGGCGCGAGGAGCTTCTTCACCCGTCAATTATACCGGACCCGCGGCTGCATTCGT
>JAQTNG010000035.1:7206-18284 GCA_028714015.1 Elusimicrobiota bacterium
CCCAGACCGGCCCGGTTGCTATTTCCGCCCCGTCGACAGGCCGTTACCTTTCCTCCATGGATTTCCGCCTCGCCCGCGGGTACCTTATGACTGAAGGCGGGGGCAATCATGAGAAGACATACGCCGGACGCGTTCGACACGGCCGTGCAGAAAGGGAACATGTGGCTCAAGGACATCGAGCAAGCCGGCAAGCTTCGCAGCCGGTTCCAAGCCTACGCCGTGCTGCGCTCCGTGCTGCACGCCCTGCGGGACTGCCTGCCGCCCGCCGAGGCCGTCAAATTCTCCGCCCAGATGCCCTTGCTGGTGAAGGGCGTCTTCTTCGACGGCTGGAAGGTGTCGCCGAAGCCGGAGCGTCTGAGCCTCGAGGAATTCCACGCCTATGTCCGCCGCGGCCTGAAGGAGCAGGCCGGCGTCGACCCGGCCACGGCGCTCAAGGCCGTCCTGGCCACTCTGTCCCGCCACATCAGCCCGTCGGTGCTCGACACGCTTCAGCTCGTCCTGCCGCGCGAGGTCCATGCCGCGGTCCGGGCCTCGCTGCTGGAGGTATTCGCCGAGGAGAGAGCCGTGAAAATGGGGGCCACGAATGACTGGCAGGCGGCGGAGCTCGGCGGTCCGTTCGGGGAGTAGCTTTGTGATACAATCCGCGAAATGCCCGATATCGAGAAGCTCGTCGCCGCGTTCGAGGATCCGTCCGTCGTCGAGTTGATGGTCAATCCGGACGGCTCCGTGTACGCGGAGACCGCCGGCAAAGGCGTCGAGCGCCTGCTCCTGGCGCCGTCCCAGCAGGACATCGCCGCATTCCTTAACGGCGTCATCGGCGCCAACGAGACCTTCGGCCAGGACCGGCCCTACGCCGATCTCTCCGGGGTGGACGGCTCGCGCGTGCACGTGATCGCGCCGCCGCTCGCCCGCGGGCTCACGGTCACCATCCGCAAGCGCCCGGCCAAGCGCCCGACGCTCGACGAGCTCATCGCCGTGGACACCCTGTCGCAGGGCTGCGCGGACTTCCTGACCTACCTCGTGGGCCAGAAGCTCAACATCCTCGTCGTCGGCGGCACGAGCTCCGGCAAGACGACTTTGCTCGCGGCCCTCGCCGCGCGCGCGGGCAAGGACGAGCGCATCGTCATACTCGAGGACACCCCCGAGCTCGCCTTGCCGCAGAAGCACACGCTGTACCTGCGCACGCGTCTGCGCGACGCCTCGGGCCGCCCCGACGTCACGCTTCGCGACCTCGTCGTCAACACCCTGCGCATGCGCCCGGACCGCATCGTCGTCGGCGAGACGCGCGGCCCCGAGGCCGCCGACATGCTCCAGGCCATGAACGTCGGCTGCGACGGCATGCTGACGACCCTGCACGCGAACTCCGCGCGCGAGGCGCTGACGAGGCTGGAGACGCTCGTCCTCCAGGCCGGCATCGACATGCCGCTCAAGGCGATCCGCTCGAACATCGTGACGGCGGTGGACTTCATCGTCTTCCTCGCTCGCCTCGGCGACGGCTCGCGCAAGGTCATGCAGGTCGCCGAGATCACGGGCATGGAGCTCGAGACGATCTCGATGTCGGACCTTTTCACGCTCGACGTGCGCAAGGGAGGCTCGGTCTTGAGGCCCAGCGGCGCCGTGCCGCGCTTCTACGACCGCCTGCGCAAACAGGGCATCGAGCCCCCCATGGACTTCTTCCGGTCGAATTGATACATTTCGCCATGGCCAAGAAAGTCCTCGTTATCGACGACGAACCCGAGATGCTCAGTCTCGTGAAGTACACGCTCGAGCACGGCGGCTTCGAGGTTCACACCTGCGACAACGGGCGCCACGCTTGGGACGAGATCGCCAAGGTCAAGCCCGACGTGCTCGTCCTCGACGTCATGCTCCCCGGCATCGACGGCTACTCGCTCCAGCTCAAGATCGCGGCGGAGCCCACCACGAAGGACCTCCCGATCGTCGTCCTGACGGCGCTCGAGCCCTCGAAGACCCTTTTCCAGAAGTTCCCGCAGGTCGTCGGGTTCATGACCAAGCCTTTCAAGACCGAGGAGCTCCTGAAGACGGTCCAGGACGCCTGCTCCAAGGTCCCGGGCTGAGGTCGTCATGGCCGAAGAACCCGCTTATGACGCGATCGTCGTAGGAGCCGGCCCCGCCGGGCTGTCCGCCGCCATCGTCATGGCCCGCGCGGGCCTCAAGGTCGTCGTGCTCGAGCGCGGCGAGTATCCCGGCGCCAAGAACGTTCAGGGCGCGGTGCTTTACTCCAAGATGCTCCACGAGATCGTGCCCGAGTTCTGGAAGGCCGCCGACGCCCCGATCGAGCGCCCGATCGTCGAGCAGAAGACCTGCATCACGACCGAGGACTCGTTCGTCACCGTCGGCTACCGCTCCAAGAAGTTCCTCGAGGGCATACCGAACTGCTACACGATCATCCGCGTGCAGTTCGACCAGTGGTACGCGAAGCAGGCCGAGGCGGCCGGCGCCGAGGTGTTCTGCGGCGTCATGGTCACCGGCGTCGTCAAGGACGCCTCCGGCAAGATCACCGGCATCAAGACCTCAGACGGCGACGAGCTCACCGCCAGCGTCGTCATCGCCTGCGACGGCGTCAACTCGATCATCGCGCAGAAGGCCGGCTTCATCGACGAGCTGAAGGCCTCCGAGGTCGCCCTCGGCGCCAAGGAAGTCATCGCCCTGCCCTCGAGCGTCATCGAGGACCGCTTCCAGCTGAACCCCGGCGAGGGCGCGACGATGGAGATGTTCGGCTCGGTCTCTCTGGGCATGCTCGGCTACGCGTTCCTCTACACCAACAAGGAATCCCTCGCGCTCGGCGTCGGCTGCAAGCTGTCCGACTACCAGAAGAGAGGCATCCGCCCCGCCGACCACCTCGAGCACGTCAAGCAGCATCCGCTCGTCAAGAAGCTGATCTCCGGCGGCAAGCTGCTCGAGTACTCCGCGCACCTCATACCCGAGGGCGGCTACAAGTCCATGCCCCCTCTCGCCGCCGACGGCTTCCTCGTCGCGGGCGACGCGGCGCAGATGACGAACCCCGCCTACCGCGAGGGCAGCAACCTCGCGATGACCGCCGGCAAGCTCGCGGGCGAGACCGTCATCGAGGCCAAGAAGAAGGGAGATTTCACGAAGGCGGCCTTGTCCGCCTACGTGGACAAGCTGAAGAAGTCCTACGTTCTGCCCGATATGGAGGACATCCAGGACCTCGAGGAGCACGTCGAGAACTCCCCCGGCTTCCTCGAGTTCTACCCGAAGCTCGCCTGCGAGCTGGCCCAGCTGCGCTTCTCGGCCGACGGCGTGCCCAAGCGCGAGCACTTGAGGACGGCGCTCGGCATGATCCGCCAGCGCGGCTTCCTGCGCGTCGCCAAGGACCTGTTCCCTCTGCGCAAGGTGGCGATCTAATGGACATCAAGGTGGAGACGACCGTCGAGGCGAAGCTCGGCACGCTCGAGTGGAAGAAGCAGCCCGAGGCCAACATTCTCTTGAAGAACGCGGGCGCGGACTCTCCCTGCGTGACGAAGTGTAAAGACAAACCGTGCACCACGGTTTGTCCGGCCAAGGTCTACGAGTGGGAAGCGGCCCACAACAAGATCATCGTCAACTACGAGAACTGCATCGAGTGCGGCGCCTGCCGCATGCTCTGCCCCTGGGACAACATCGTCTGCGAGTGGCCCGGCGGCGGCCAGGGCGTGAAGTACAAGTACGGCTGAGACGGCTTTAGCCCTGGCATAACCGTCGGGCGGGAGTTATACTGCGCTTGAGGCAACCCCCTCATGTCCCGAGGCCTCCGCCCCGTCTTTTTAGTCCTTTTCCTGGCCTCCGCCGTCGCGGCGAGCGCCGGTCCCGACGACCTGTTCGACGCGCGTATTCCCGGCGCCCTCCAGCCCGGTCAGAAAGAGACGATTCTCGCGCTCGATAACGGGCGCTACACGCTGAAGGACGGCCATTTCCTCGACGCGCGCGCCGCCGACCCGGCGCGGGTCCTGCTCACGAACGCCCGCGTCGCGGAGCTGCTCTCTGCTCCGACCGGTGGAACGCGTCCTGACGGAGTCAACGCCGCGGCGGGCGACGCGGCGTACCAGCGGGCGATGGCCCGCGTCCCGAAAGGCGCCCCCGCGCAGATGAATTTCGACGGCGGAGCCGCGCGCGGCGGCGGCATACGCGGCCCGCCGGCCGCCGGCGTTGCGGGGGCGGCGGCGTCCTCCGACCCGGCCGTGCTTCAGGCCCAGCTTCTGCAGAGGCTGGTGTTCAAGGGAAACAAGAAGGAGCGCGAGGCGCTCGGCGAGGCCGTCTCGATGATCCTCAAGACCAGGACCGGCCGTGAGCTCGCGGCTCAGTTCATCGCGGAGCGAGCCTCCGCCGAGGTCGCGATGGCGGACATCGCGAACTCCACCACCGTCGTGGAGGGCGGGCGGAAGACGCTGTCGGGCGGCCCGGGATTCACCGAGGTGGAGAAGGACCCGCCCGTCGTCTCCCTGAACCGCGTCTACCTTGACGCGGATCCCGAATGGCGCCGCCTGGCGATGACGGGGACCCTGGCGCACGAGCTGTTCGGCCACGCCTTCGAGACCCAACGCGCCAAGAAGGCCGGCATGCCGCCTGCGGTCGACTACTACTATCGCGGCGACGAGGTCGGCTCCGAGATCATCGACTGGCTCGTCCAGACCGAGCTCGCGGGAAAAGTGGTCGACGGCTCGCCGGGCGCTTACCTCGACAACCAGGAGAAGTACTACCGCGGGCTGTGGACCACGGAGGCCTACTACTCGACGACCTTGAGCCTCGCGGAGATGAAGAATCCGGTCGCGTCGCTCAAGGCGCGGCGCAAGGCCGTCGACGCCGAGGAGGCGGCGACGAAGACGGATCTCAAGGACAACGAGGATTGGGAGCCGATCATCGCGCATTTCACGCGCGCGCACGGCATGCCGCGCGCGCGGTTCGCGCCGGCGGACGAGGAGCTGCGCGCCTTCCGGCTCTGGGCGGCCGGCCACCTGAAAAAACTCGTCGAAATCCGCGAGGCGCTCGCGGAGCGCATCAAGTTCTGGTCGTCCCCGGCGGGGGCGGCCGAGAAGAAGGCCGTCATGAACGGCGCGAACTCGGACTATTTGAAGAAGCGGGAGGCGCTCCTGGCCGCCCGCGCCGCCGCGCTGCGGCGCCTGGTCGGCGAGGTGAAGGGCGGGCGCGCGCCGGCGCCGGTCCTCTCGCTGCCCGACATCGTCAGCGCGGCGCCCAAGGCGGGGGAAGCGGCGCCCATCGACTTGGACGGCCTCGGCGCGTTGTACGCCGCGGATCTGAAGACCCACCCGAAGCACTGGAGAAAATGAACATGATCGCGCTCGCCCTGTCGCTGATCCTGGCCGCGGGCGCGGCCGCGGAGGAGCACGTGACCGTCAAGACCCCGGCCCAGGCCGTCGCCGCCGCCGTGCGCTTCACGCCGCCCAAAGGCTGGACGGCCGACGCCTACGCCAACGCGGAGGGCGCGGACCCGGTGCTGCGCTACGAGCGCTTCTCCGACGCCGTCGTGATCCGGCTGTTCGGCGGCCCCGGATCCGATTACGCGACGCCCGCGGACTTCCTGGCGGGTCCGGGGGCGTCCGAGGAGGGGGCGCCGTCCGCTCCGGCCGGGACGGCGACGGTCGCGGGCAAGAAGGTCGAGCTGCGCAGCCGCCGCGTTCCGATCGAGACGGCGGATCCGCATCGGGCCTCTCCTCCGACGAAGCTCAAGGGCACGGAGGTGTTCTGCGTCCTGCCGTTGAAGGGCGGACGCTTCGCGGTCCTTGCCTACCGTCGGGAGAGCCCGATTCCCGACCTGCACCGGACCGGCGAGAAGGCCTGGGAGGCTTTCCTGAAGACGGTCAAGCCGCGCTAGGCCGGGCGCGGGGCCTAGTGGTTGCCGTGGTGTCCGGTGTGGTTGTTGCGGCCGTTCTTCTTCCGCTTGCGCGTGTGGTGCTGATGGCGGAGCATCAGGTAGCAGACGCCGACGATCGCCGCGCCGACGAGCGCGAGTAGAACGAAGGTCAGGACCGGCTGGTTGGTCTTGACCATCATCGGTATCGTGAGGGGATTCATGGTTAGAAGGAGTAGTTGATGTCCATGAACACCGCCAGGCCGTCGCGGCCCACGCCGAAGTCCACGGAGCCGACGACCTGGGGCTTGGCGACCGCGCGGATCGCCGTGCCGACGACCGGGCGCGCGTAGCGGGACGCGGCGCGGTTGGGATTGTCGAACACCTCGCCCAGGCCGACGAAGGGCGCGAGCTGGATCTCGGTCGTCACGCCGGCGGTCTTGGCCTCGTACACCTTGAAGCGCTGCTCGACGTTGACCGCGGCCATGCCGCGGTCGATGTAGCGTCCGTCGCCGTAGGCGCGCAGGCTGTACTTGCCGCCGAGGCGGGACTGGATCCAGAACGGAGGCGTCGGGCCCAGCAGCTGCTCGTATTTCGCCTGGATCGCGAAGACCTTGTCCTTGTCCGACGCCCAGGGACGGAACCAGCGGGCGTCGAGGCCGTAGCGGCTGTAGTCGTATTGGCTCTCGTAGCCCCGGATCGCGTACTCGGCGAACGAATTGACGTAGACGCCGCGGCCCGTGGTGACGCCGTGGTCGCGGGTGTCGTAGCTGAGGCTGAAGCGGTTCTCGTTCGTCTGCTGGTAGCGCCGGGACATCTGGCCGGGGAAGGCGGCCGCGAAATCGGGCAGGTTCGGCAGGGCGCCCTCGGTGATGCGCCCGGCCTGATAGTGCTTGGAAAAGTGGACGCGCCACGGCGAGCCGTGGCCGAACGGGGCGCCGATTCCGAGCTTGTACTGGGTGTACTCCTCGCGGTAGTTCGCCTCGCCGTTCTTGGCGGAGTCGGGGCCGAAGCCGAAGAAGCGCTGGCCCGCGTCCACGTTGTACTGCAGGCGGGCGACGATGTCGTAGTCGCTGCCGAAGATGCTGCCGTCCTCGTATTCGGCGAGCGCCTCGCGCTCGAATTTCGAGTAGGAGGCGCGCGCGATGAAGGTCGCGTCCTCCTGCGGGTAGTAGTAGTAGCGGTAGGTCGGTATGATCTGGAAGTTCTTGTTGTAGGTCAGCGAGGGCGCGTGAATCTGCTCGATGCGGTCGTCCTTCTCGCCCTGCAGGACCCAGATCGGCATGATCCCGAGCGTGATGCCGCGGTTGGGGTCCGTGTCCATGATCGGCAGGCGGATGAACATGCCGCGCCGCAGCGGCTTGATCATCCAGCGGACGAGGACGGGGGTCTCGTCCTTGGCCGGCGCCTGCTGGACGGCTTTCGGGAACTCCCGCCCGGGGATGACCTCCAGGGATTGGGGATCGTCGCTGCGCACCGACTTGGACGCGCGGGGGTCGACGGCCTTGGCGGGGGTGGTGACGATCCGCTTGGGCCGCTTGGGCCGCTTGGCGGGCTGCGTGTCCGCCGCGCCCGCGCCGAGCGCGGCGAAGGCCAGCAGGAGCGCGAGGCCCGTTTTTCTCGAAATCACCGCGGCGATTTTATCATTTACGCCGCGCCGGGCAACCGGGAGAGGCTCCAGCGCGCCTGCTCGGCGAGCATCGGGTCGGCGCCGGCCGCGTATTCTTCAAGAATCGGGCGGTAGCGCTCGAGGCGGGAATTGCCCATGGCCAGCAGCGCGTTGCGCGTCAGGCGCTTGCGCACCGCCCGCGCGACGGGCAGGCCTTTCAGGCGGGAGCGCACGCCCGCCGAGGCGGGACCGGCGAGCTCCTCGAGCGGGAGCTCGGTCGCAATGCTCGCCGGCGGCAGCGCGCGCGCGGGCTTCTCGAAGCGGTTCCAGGGGCAGACCTCCTGGCAGACGTCGCAGCCGAACACCCAGTCTCCGATTCCCTCGCGGAACGGCTCGGGAATCGTCCCCTTGGATTCGATCGTGAAATAGGAAATGCATCTGGACGCGTCCAGAACGCGGGCTTTCGGGAACGCGCCGGTCGGGCAGGCGTCGAGGCATTTGGTGCAGGAGCCGCAATGGTCGGGCCCCGGGGAATCGGCGGGCAGCTCGATGTTCATCGCGAGGCCGGCGATCAGAAAGTAGGAGCCGATGTCGGCGCCCAGCAGCAAAGTGTTCTTGCCCTGCCAGCCGAGGCCGGCGGCGGCGGCATAGGAGCGCTCGAGGATCGGGCTCATGTCGCAGAACGCCACTCCGCGGGCCCCCGGGACCGAGGCGGACAGCCAGTCGCGGACCTCGTTCATGCGGTCGCGCAGGATCGGGTGGTAGTCCTCGCGGGCGGCGTATCGCGCCAGGCGGCCGTGGCCTTCCTTCGAGGCGTGCCGGGCGCCGGGCTCTCCGTACGAGAAGCCGCACAGGAGGACGGACTTCGCGTCCGGCATCCACGCGCGGATGTCGCGGCGCGACTCCGTGTTGCGCGCCATGTAGTCCATCCCGCCGTTCATGCCCGCCGCGAGCCAGGCGTCGTAGGCGGAGGCGCCGGCGGAAGGGAGCGCGGCTGCGATCCCGGCGAGATCCGCGCCCAGCCCGCGCGCTCGCTTCTTGAGCTCGGCCGCGAGTTCTTCCGCGCTCAGGGGGTTCGGGTGACTTTGAGTATTTTGAACGTGCGCGGGCCGTTGGGGAGCTGAATCTCGACCGACTCCTTCGACTTGCGCCCGAGCAGGCCCGACCCGAGCGGGGACTGGACGGAGATCTTGCCTTCGTTCGGGTCGGACTCGTCCTCGCCGACGAGCGTGTACTCGACGAAGTCCCCGTCGGAGTCCTCGAGGTCCACGGTCGTCCCGATCGCGACGGTGTCCTTCGGGATGTTCATCTCCTCGATGAGCTTGCAGCTCTGGAGCTTGTCCTGGAGCTTGCCGATGCGGCCCATGACCTCGCCCATCTTCTCCTTGGCGGAGTGATATTCGGCGTTCTCCTTGAGGTCGCCCTTCTCCCGCGCCTCGCCGATGTCGAGCGAGAGCTGGGTCTTCTGCTTCATGAGCGCTTTAAGATCTTCTTGCAGCTTGGCGTGTCCGGCGCGGGTCAAATAGGTGTCGGCCATGGGGAGTCTCCAAAGGGGGAATGCGACTGTAATTATACGAAATTGCCCGCTCGACGGGCGCGGGAAAGGCGAACCATCGCGGCGCGCAGCACCGAGGGGAGGGTGACGCGCCGTCCGACCAATGAACGCAGCGAGGTCGAGCGCTTCAACGGGGGCGGATTATTCACGTTGACGCCGAACCCGATGATGAGCCAGTGCAGGCGCTCGGAATCGCCCGCCGCCTCGCACAGGATGCCGCACAGCTTGCGGGCCTTGCCGTCGGGGCACAGCGCCAGGACGTCGTTCGGGGGCTTGACCATGGTCGTCGCGCCGAGATCCCTCAAGGCCTCGGCCAGCGCCTCGCCGCAGGCGAGCGAGAGCTCCCCGAGGCGGCCGGGCGCGAACTGCGGGCGCAGCAGCCAGGAGGCGTACAGCCCGCCCGGCGCGGAGCGCCAGCGCCTGCCCATGCGCCCCTTGCCGGCCGTCTGCGAGAGCGCCCAGACCAAAGTCCCGTCGGGGGCGCCTTCCTCGGCGAGGCGGCGCGCGACGGCCTGGGTCGAATCGGCGCGCGCCAGGCGCACGAGCCGCCGGACGCCCGCGAGCTTCATTCGAGGTCGAGGCCGAGGTCGAGGGCGGGCGCGCTGTGGGTCAGGCGCCCGATCGAGATGCGGTCGGGCCCGAGGCGCGCGAGGGCGCGGAGCTCGTCGAGACCGACGCCGCCGGAGACCTCGATCTTGACACGGGGCGCCAGGGCCCGGATGCGGCGGATTTCGCGGCGCAGGCGCGGGCCGCGCATGTTGTCGAGGAGAAGGATCTCCGGCTTCAGCGACAGCGCGCGCGTCACCTGCGCGGCGGTGTCGCACTCGATGATCAGCGGAATCTTCGGACGGGCGCGGCGGAGAAGGCGCACGCCTTCCTCCAGGCTCTTGCCGAGATAGTGGTTGTCCTTGACCATCGCGGCGTCGTACAGGCCCATGCGGTGGTTCAGCCCGCCGCCGCAGGCGACCGCGTACTTGTCGAGCGCGCGCCAGCCCGGCAGGGTCTTGCGCGTGTCGAGCACCTTCGCGCGCGTGCCGCGCACGCGGTCGGCGTAGCGGCGGGTTAGGGAGGCGACGCCCGACATCCGCTGCAGGAAATTGAGCGCGGTGCGCTCGGCCGTGAGCAGGCCGCGCCCGCCCGACACCGCCATGACCGCCTGGCCGGGGCGCACGCGCGCGCCGTCGCGGGCGAGCAAAGTCACGCGGCAAAGAGGCTCGCAGGCCTTGAAGGCGGCGGCCGCGATCTCGAGGCCGCAGATGACGCCGGCCTCGCGGCTGACGACGCGGCCTCGCAGGCGGACGTTCCGGGGAACGAAGAAGCGCGTCGTGACGTCGCCGTCGCGGCCGAGGTCTTCCTTCAGGGCGCTGCGCAGCAGCGCGCGCCAGCCGGCGGGGGGGAGCCGGCTCATGCCGGGGGCTTCCTCGCCGGGCCGAGGCGCTCGGGAGTGACGGAGCCCGCCGAGAGCACCACCTGGATGCCTTGCTGTATGCCCATCTGGGTCGCGATGACCTGCTCGCTCGGGACGAACATCAGGTCGCCGATGTAGACGTGGTTCGTGGGGACGTACACCGAGGTCAGCTTCCTGCTCCCGCCGTCCGGCAGGTCGAGGACGGTCTCCCCGGTGACGAAGCCGAGGCTGTAGACGCCGGGGCGGGGGAATTCGACCATGACGACGCTCTTGAAGGAAGCCTTGTTCGCGGGCGAAAAGGCCTCGGTCATCTGCTTGATCGTGCCGTAAACCCATTTGAAAACGGGGATGCGCACGAGGACGTCCTCGGCGACCTTGAGCAGATGTTCGCCGACGACGTGGGAGGCCAGCGCGCCGGCCGCGAGGATCAGGAGGACCGCGGCGATGAGGCCGAATCCGGGCAGGTGGAAGCCGAGGGCCGCGTCGAGGATGGGCGCCAAGGTATGGTCCACCCCGCTGACGAAGCTCCACACGACGAGCAATGAGAGGCCGATCGGGATCAAGGTGAAGAATCCCGATATGAAATACCGCTTCAGCCGCGCCTGAATCTTTTGCCTCACCGCAATCATCCTATTATTTTTCCGATACGGGCGCCTGTGCTATCATAGCCGCCGTTCAC
>JAQTNG010000036.1 GCA_028714015.1 Elusimicrobiota bacterium
GAGCAGCTTCAGCGCGGTCTCGCAGGCGACCCACTCGCGCAGGCCGTCGCCGAGGAGGACGAGGTCGGTGTCCGCCGAGACCTTGGGGGAATCCGGCCCCCAGTTCAGGCTCGTGCCCGCGCGGGGAAAGGGCGCCAGCAGGGCCGGCTTGCCCGCCCAGCGGTTGAGCCAGACCATCGTCGTCGTGAAGGATTTCGTGAAGGCGCCGGTGTCCTCGAGCTCGCAGGTCTCCAAACGCCGTCTTGGGCCCTTCCATGGCGCGCCGGCCCCGCACACGGCGACGGTGTCGGCTCCCGAGCGCCGGGCCATGGCCTCGGCCTTCACGGTGTAGGACTTGGTTCCGCCGCGGTGGGAGAGGAACACGCCGAGGTCTCCTTTCGACAGCGTGTAAGGGCGCGAGACGAAATCGTAGGCGTGGACCGCGCGCGCGTCGAAGCCGGCGCCGCTCCACAGCCACGCGGCGATGCGCGCGGCGTGATGATTGGTGCCGACGCCGACGAAAAATATTTTCTTGCCCTTGGGAGGCTTCATCCAGGCGGGCATCGGGGACCGCAGCGCCCCCGCGATGAGCTCCGGCTGAGCGAAGACGTTGGCCTCGAAGCGGCTCATCGTCCGGATTTGAAGCCGCGGGCCATCATGAACTCGTACGGGATCTCGATGCCGGATCGGGATTTGTTCTTCGCGGCGCGGCGCAGGACGGTCTTCTTCACCCAGGCCTGGCCCTTCTCGTCGAGGCTGCGCAGCATCGCACCCGTGCGGCCCGCGCCCTCGGTCATCGTGGTCCAGTACTCCTCGGGGGAGGCGAAGCGGAAGGTGCCGGTCAGGCGCTTCGTCGAGAGCTCCTGAAGGCCCGCGCGCGCGAAGACGGCGTCGATCGCGCCGTCGGGGCCGAACGAGTACAAAGTCGGCGCTCCATAAGGAGCCCGCAGGTCGGGGTCGCACTCGGTGATCGCATGCAGGACGAGCGAGGTGAACAGCATCTTCTCGCGGCGGCCCTGGACGAGGCATGCGACCACGCCGCCGGGCTTGGTCACGCGCGTCATCTCGGCGAGGGCCTTGTCGGGCTGCGCGAACAGCATCAGGCCGAGCTGGGAGATCGCGGCGTCGAACGAGTTGTCCTCGAGCTTGAGATCGTGCACGTCCATCTCGGCGTACTCGATCGGGGCCGCGCGCTTGGCGACGGGCGCCTGCTTCGCGCGGGCGATCATGCCGGGCGCCAGGTCCACGGCGAGCACGGAGCCTTTCTCGTCGATCTTCGCCGCGGCGGCGCGGCTCGCGATGCCCGGGCCGCAGGCGACGTCGAGGACGCGCCACTTCTTGCGCAGGCCGGCGAAGTCCACGAACTCCTCGGCCGTTTTGGCGAACAGGGAGTTGGACAGCTTCTCGTAGCGCTCGGCGGCCTCGCTCCAGACGGCGCGCGACTCGGCGGTGTGGACGGCGGGATCGAACGAACCGGTTTCTTTCACGCCGTGATTATACGATTTGCGGCACCGGGGCCGACGGCCCCGGTGTGCCGGGCCAACGGGCCCGGGCCCTCTCGGGCCCCAAGACCCTCGCGTCCGCGCCGGGCCCCCGCTATCCTCAAGACATGAACGCCACCCTCTCTTTGCTGGTCCTCGCCCTCGCCTTGCCCGCGTCCGCCCAGACCTTCGTCTCGGCGGACCAGGCCGACGGACTCGCCGCCGCCGTCAAATCCGCGAGGACCCTGCGCGAGAAGCTCACGCCCGCGGCCGTGGACCCCAGGCCGGTCAAGTCCCTGACCGACCGCCTCGTCAAGAACGGCGAGCAGATCGAGATGGAGCAGGGCATCGGCAATATCTACACGCGCGTCGGCAAGCCCGACGCGAACGGACGCTTCCGGAACATCCAGGCCAACCTCGTCGAGATCCCCGCCGAGCTCGCGGAAGCCCCGAGCGGCTCGATGTTCCGCCAGGCCGTGATGCGCCGCTATTTCTCGCACCTCGAGGCGACGAGCGAGTCCTGGGAAGTGGACCCGGAGACGGGCAGGGGCACGGTCCACGTCTGGACCTACCGCGTCGGCCTCGAGGGCACTTTGATGAGCGTCGTGCACCAGATCGCGCCGGTCGAGCCGGGCGCGGACGGCCAGGTCGGCCCGGTCGAGGAAAAAGCCCGCTCCTATCGCCTGGCGCCGTCGGACCCGAGCGTGCAGCGCCGCTGGAAGGCGCTCGCCAAGGAGCTGATGACCTTGGGCCGCGTCGTCGAAGCCTGATCGCCGCAGGCGAGCCTTTCGGGGAAGTCATCCCCGAAATTCCACCGGTGGAAAATTGGGGATAAGGCGTTCGCTTTGCAGCGCGAGCTACGCCTGGAACCCCGAAAGCAGCAGGTAAGCCTCGGCGACCAGCTCCTCGTCGCGCAGGCTGCGGTCCTCCTCGCTCCAGGTCCGGCTCTCCTCGAGCAGGGCGGTGAAGAGCGCGAGCGACTCGGGGTCGGCGTCCGAGGTCCGGGCCAGGAAGCTCTTCAGCACGCGCGGCCGTCTCAGGGCTTTCGCGGCATGCCCGGCCAGAATCGGATGCGTGCCCTCCCAGATTTCGTTGACGATCGCGTCGTCGGCGAGGCGGTTGAGCGGGGAGAAGTCGTCGAGTATGCCGTGGCCGCCGATGAGAAGCTGCGCCTCGCGCACGAGCTCGCTGCCGCGCAGGGAGATCTCGGTCTTGAGCATGGGCACCAGCGCCTCGGCGTCGGCCTCGCCGGCTTCGAGCGCGTTGAGCCCGTGATAGAAAGCCGTGAGCATGCCCGCGTGGACGCCCTCCATCGACAGCAGGCGCGCGGCGACGGAGGGGATGGCGGTGAGCGGCTTGCCGTAGGCGGTGCGCCACTCGGCGAATGTTCTCGCCTCGAGGACGGCGCGCCCCGCGAAGCCGAGCGCGGCGGCCGCGACATGCAGCCGCGAAACCGACAGGATTTCGTTGACGAGCAGGACGAGGCCTTCGCGCGGCTTGCCGATCAGCTCGGCGCGGGCTCCCTTATATTCGACCTCGACGGTGGCCTTGCCTCGCGTGCCGCCGATGGGCTTCAAGCGGAGTATTTTATGGCCGTTGAGCGCGCCGCCCTCGAGCTTGCGCTTCACGAGGAACAGCGCGACGAGGCCCGCGGGCGTCTTCGCGGTCGTCACCCACAGCTCCCCGGGGTTCGAGCAGAACCACTTGGTCCCGGTCAGCGACCAGGTTCCGTCCGCGTTCGGCTCGGCCGCGGTCTCGTTGGCCGCGACGTTGGAGCCGCTCTGCTTCTCGGTGATGAACTGGCCGCCGGTCAGCGCCCAGTCGGGATCGTCGGATTTCAGGCGGGGGAGGAACTCGCGCATCTGCGCGGCGCTGCCGCGCTTCTCCAATAAACCGATGAGGCCGTCGGTCATGGCGAGAGGGCACGTGATCCCGCCCTCGCCGCAGTAGTTCGCGATCACGGCGCGCGTCATGCGCTCGGTCAAGGTCAGGGGACCGGGGCCGCCGTAGATCGCGCGCGCGAGGTGGCGCCTCGCCTCGATCTGCTCGGGGCAGTAGCGCACCTCTCCGCCCACGAGCTTGGGCAGGTTCTCGGCCTTGTGAGCGGTGTCGATTAAAGCGTCGAGCGTGCGCCCGGCGAACGCCCCGAACTCGGAGGCGCGCGCGCGGCCCTGCGGCGTCAGGCCCGGGCCCGCGGCGGCCTGGAGCGCGGCGTCGGCCTCCCAAAAATTGAGACCGCGCGTTCCGGGGTAGCCTGGCAGCGCTTCGTTGTCCATGAACGGAGGATAGAAAATCGCGGGGCCTTGCGCCATGTCGAGCGACCAGGCTTGCGGCGGGGATGGGAATTGGCTACCATGCCGCCATGAATCTCATCCCCCAAGTCATCGAACGCGCCACGCAGGGCTCCGTCATCGGCTACGACATCTATTCACGGCTGCTGAAGGATCGCATCATTTTCGTCGGAGGCTACGAGGGCGAGTTCACCACCGACTCGGCCAACACCCTCATCGCCCAGCTCCTTTACCTGGACTCGGACGACAGCACGAAGGACATCAACCTCTACATCAACAGCCCCGGCGGCATGGTCACGGCCGGCCTCGCGGTGTACGACACGATGCAGTTCATCAAGGCCCCGATCACGACGATCTGCATGGGCATGGCGATGAGCTTCGGCGCGGTCATCCTCGCCGCCGGCTCCAAGGGCAAGCGCTACGCGCTGCCCAACTCGCGCATCATGATCCACCAGCCGCTCGTCGGCGGCATCTCCGGCCAGGCCACCGACATCCTCGTCGAAGCCAAGGAGATGTCCCACACGCGCCGCATTCTCGAGGAGATCATGGCCAAGCACACCGGCCAGACCTTCGAGAAGATCAACCGCGACATGGAGCGCAACAACTACATGTCCGCCGAAGAGGCCCTCAAATACGGCATCATCGACGAAGTGATCATGGGCGCCAAGGCCATCGCGCTCAAGGCGATTCCGAACAAGTAAGGTCTTCTCTTAATAAGAGCGGCCCGGCTCGAAAGAGCCGGGCCGCCTTTTTTATGGGGTCAGACCTCCCGTTGTTGCATAACTCGATATGGAATTCCATGGAGTTATGCAACAACGGGAGGTCTGACCCCCATCGCGGCTTTTTTGGCAGTCGGATGGGGGGATTGACAACTTTGGCGGGTTCGGGTAAAATATTAGCAGTCGATTCGTCTGACTGCCAGTATCCGCGATAGACATGAGACAACTGAAACCCGAGGTCGTGCAGGAACGCAAACGCCACCTTCTCCAGTGGATCGTGCACTATTTCATCAAAACCTCGAAGCCGGTCTCGTCCCAGCTGATCGCTTCGGAGGCGGGCCTCGACCTGTCGAGCGCCACCATCCGCAGCATACTGCAGGAGCTCGAGGAAGACGGCTTCCTGCACCAGGCTCACACCTCCGCGGGCCGGGAGCCCACCGACAAGGGCTATCGCTTCTTCGTGGACTACCTGTCCGGCGTCCAGCGCCTCGCCGCCTCCGAGAAGGAGAGCATCGAGGAGCAGTACAAGAGCCGCATCGAGGAGCTCGACACCCTTCTGTCGGAGACCTCGCGCCTGCTTTCGCGCGTCTCGCACGGCGCCGGCATCGTGCTGTCGCCGCACATGGGCCGGCAGTCGATCAAGCGTCTTGAATTATTGCCGCTCGGCGGACGCAACGTCCTCGGCGTGCTGATCACGGACTCGGGCCTCGTCCGGCACTGGCCGATCCAGCTCGGTTTCCCGCCGAGCGCGCGCCAGGTCAACATGCTCAACCGCTTCCTCAACGAGAATATCCGCGGCGTGCCCGTGGACAAGGCGCAGACCATGGTCATGGCCAAGCTATCGCAGATGGAGCGCGAGTTCTCCGAGCTGACGAGCCTGGCGGGGGAGCTGCTCATCGAGGTCGGCCGCGTGACCTCGCCCGAGGCGATCTACGTCGAGGGCGCGGACAACATCCTGAGCCAGGCCGAGCAGTTCGGCGACCTGAAGACGGTCCAGTCCCTGATGCGCGTCATCGGCGAGAAGGACCGCCTCGCCGTCATGCTCGAAAAGGAGCTCGAGGACGACGCGGCCCTGCCCTCGCGCGTGCGCGTGCGCATCGGCGCCGAGAGCGGCCTGCCGGAGCTGCGCAACGCGAGCGTCATCACCCACGTCTACCGCCACGGCGACCGCGTGCTC
This sequence comes from Elusimicrobiota bacterium, assembly GCA_028714015.1. Classification (GTDB taxonomy): domain Bacteria; phylum Elusimicrobiota; class Elusimicrobia; order UBA1565; family UBA9628; genus GWA2-66-18. Next base: position 5,648 of record JAQTNG010000036.1, read on the forward strand.
GGCGTGCTGGGCGTCATCGGCTCCAAGCGCATGGAGTACTCTCGCATGATCGGCCTCGTCGATTTCGTCGGACGGCTCGTCGAGTCGCGCCTCAACGAGTGGGACGCCGTGACCCACGGGCTGGAGAAGAGCAAATGAGCAAAGACGTCGACGAGCAGCAAGTTCCGGCCGAGGAGCCCATTCCCGCGGCCGACGCCGTCGTGGAGAAAGCGCCGGAACCGGACTACTACTCCCAGCTTTTGCGCCTGAAGGCCGAATTCGAGAACTACCGCAAGCGCGTGGACCGCGAGAAGCCGGACTGGTACAAGCTCGGCGCCGCCGGCGTGCTCGCCAAGCTGCTTCCGCTCTACGATCTTCTTCGGCACGCGCATCAGGACATCAACGCCGGGCACGCCGATACGCCGCTGGCCAAGGGCATGGAGGCGATTTTCCGCGAGTACGACAAGCTGTTCAAGGAAGAAGGGGTGACGAAGATGGACCCGCTGGGCAAGCCGTTCGACCCGCACTACCACGAGGCCTTCGGCTTCGTGAACAAGCCGGGTTTCGAGGAGGGAGCGGTGGCCGACGTGCTGCAGGCCGGCTTCCTTTTGGGGGACAAGGTGTTGCGCACCGCCAAGGTGCGCCTGCAGAAGGACCAGAAAAAATCTACGGAGGCTTAATCATATGAGCAAAATCATCGGAATCGACCTGGGCACCTCGAACACGGCGGCGTCGGCGATGGAAGGCGGCAAGGCCACCATCATCCCGTCGGCCGAAGGCACCAGCCTCGGCGGCAAGGCGTTCCCGTCCTACGTGGCGTTCGCCAAGGACGGCCAGCTGCTCGTCGGCGAGCCGGCGCGCCGCCAGGCCGTCGCCAACCCGGAAGGCACGTTCATGGCCTTCAAGCGCAAGATGGGCACCGATCACAAGTACAAGGCTCCCGACGGCAAGGAGTACACGCCCCAGCAGCTCTCCGCCTTCCTGCTTCAGAAGGTGAAGCGCGACGCGGAGGCCTTCCTCGGCACGACGATCGACAAGGCCGTCATCACGGTCCCCGCCTTCTTCAACGACAACCAGCGCCAGGCCACCAAGGACGCGGGCACCATCGCCGGCCTCGAGGTCGTGCGCATCGTCAACGAGCCCACGGCCGCCTGCCTCGCCTACGGCATCGACAAGAAGGGCAAGGACGAGAAGATCATGGTCTTCGACCTCGGCGGCGGCACGCTCGACGTCACGATCATGGACTTCGGCGGCGGCGTCTTCGAGGTCATCTCGACCTCCGGCGACACCCAGCTCGGCGGCACGGACATGGACAAGGCCCTCGTGGACTACATCGTCGGCGAGTTCAAGAAGGAGACCGGCGCGGACGTGAGCAAGGACCCGATGGCCAACCAGCGCGTGCGCGAGGCCGCGGAGAAGGCCAAGATCGAGCTCTCGAGCACCTTCGAGACCGACATCAACCTGCCGTACCTCACGGCGATCGACAACGCGCCCAAGCACCTGGCGCTCAAGATCAGCCGCGCGAAGCTCGAGACTCTCGTCGAGCCGATCGTCAAGCGCTGCAAGACCAGCATGGAGCACGCGCTGACCGACTCGAAGCTCAAGAGCTCCGACATCACCAAGGTGATCCTGGTCGGCGGCCCGACGCGCATGCCCATCGTGCAGAAGTTCGTCGAGGACTACGTCGGCAAGAAGCTCGAGCGCGGCATCGACCCGATGGAATGCGTCGCCGCGGGCGCGGCCGTGCAGGCCGCGGTGCTCACCGGCGAGGTCAAGGACGTTCTGCTCCTCGACGTCACGCCGTTGACGCTGGGCATCGAGACCCTGGGCGGCGTGATGACCCCCGTCATCGAGCGCAACACGACGGTGCCGGTCGAGAAGTCCCAGACGTTCTCCACCGCCGCGGACAACCAGCCGGCCGTCACGGTCAACGTGCTCCAGGGCGAGCGCCCGAAGGCGACGGACAACGTGCCGCTCGGCAAGTTCGACCTCGACGGCATTCCTCCCGCCCCGCGCGGCACGCCGCAGATCAAGGTCACCTTCTCCATCGACGCCAACGGCATCTTGTCGGTCAAAGCGGAAGACCTCGGGACCAAGAAAGCCCAACATATCACCATCTCCGCGTCCAACAAGCTGGACAAGGCGGAGATCGAGAAGTTCGTCAAGCAGGCCGAGCAGTTCGCCGACGAAGACAAGGTCTTCAAGGAGAAGGTGGCGGCCAAGAACGAGTCCGATACCTTGCTCTTCTCCGCCGAGAAGGCTCTGAAGGAGCACGGCGACAAGGTGTCTCCCGAGGACCGGCAGAACATCGACCGCGGCATCTCCGAACTCAAGGAAGCGCTGAAGGGCGACGATCTCGCGGCCATCAATAAGGCCCAGGAGACCTTGCTCAAGGCGTCCCATAAGCTCGCCGAGGAGATGTACAAGTCCGAGTCCGCGAAAGCGGGAGCGGCCGCCGGCGGCCCCGCCGAAGGCGGAGCGGCCCCGGAGAACAAAGGCGGCGACAACGTCGTCGACGCCGAGGTCGTCGACGAGAAGAAGGATTAATCAGGGTCGGCCCGGCAACCTCGGTCGTCCGGCACCCTAAAGGGTGCCGGACGACGGGAGGTCCGGCCTGAATCCCCCGCATAAACCCATCTATGGCTGAAGACTATTACTCGCTGTTAGGCGTCGCGCGCAACGCCACGGAAGCGGAGATCAAGGCCGCGTACCGTAAATTGGCCATGAAGCACCACCCGGACCGCAACCCCGGCAATAAGGAGTCCGAGTCGAAGTTCCGGACGATCAACGGCGCCTACGAGGCGCTGTCGGATCCGAAAAAGCGGAAGATGTACGATCAGTACGGCGAGGCCGGCGTGAACGCGGGCGCCTCCGGCGGCTTCGGCGGCCAGGGCGGACCCGGCTTCGAGGGATTCGGCCAGGGCGTGGACGTCAACGAGGTGTTCGGCGACCTGTTCGAGAACATGTTCGGCGGCCAGGGCGGCGGCGGCGGCCGGCGGCGCGCGGCGCGCGGCAACGATCTCAAGTACGAGACGAATATCTCCCTCGAGGACGCGTTCAAGGGCGTCCAGCTCCCGCTCCATTTTCAGCGCGTGGAATCCTGCGAGACCTGCCGCGGCTCCGGCGCCAAGGCGGGCTCGGGCGTCAAGCGCTGCACCCAGTGCCGCGGCTCCGGCCGCGTGCAGGTGTCCCAGGGCTTCTTCGCGATGTCCCAGACCTGCCCGCGCTGCGGCGGCGAGGGCGAGATCGTCGAGGATCCGTGCAAGAGCTGCCGGGGCCAGGGACGCGTGCGCAAGGACGCCGAGCTCAAGGTCAAGATTCCGGCGGGCATCTATCACGGCGCGACCCTGCGCATCTCGGGAGAGGGCGAGGCCGGTCCGCGCGGCGCCCAGGCGGGCGATCTCTACCTCGAGATCCACATCAAGCCCGACCCGCGCTTCGAGCGCCACGAGGACGACCTGTCCGTGAACGCCCACGTCGACATCGCGACGGCGGCGCTCGGGGGCGCTACGACCGTGCCGACGATCGACGGCGAGCCGGTGACCGTCAAGATCGCGCACGCCACCCAGCACGGCGCGACCCTGCGCGTGCGCGAGAAGGGCATGCCGAAGCTGCACGGCCGCGGCCGCGGCGACCTGCTCGTCCACGTCCGCGTCGACGTTCCGCGGGACCTCACGGCGAAGCAGAAGGAGCTTCTCGAGGAGTTCCGCAAGAGCCTCCACGACGAGCACGAGAAAGGCGCCCCCGGCGTGTTCGGCCGCATCTTCGGCAAAGAGTAGGCCTGACGCCTTTTGGCAAGTAGTAGAATCCGGTCCATGCCCCAATTCCTCGTCGCGCCCGAAGACGTCAGCCTCAGCTCGTTCCGCCTCTCCGGCCCCGAGGCCTTCCACGTCGCCAAGGTCATGCGCCTCGGCGCCGGCGCCGAGCTGGACCTGTTCGACGGCAAGGGCGGCCGCTTCAAGGGCGTCATCGAGGCCGTCCACGCCGACGGCTCGGTGACCGGCAAGGTCACGGAGACGGTCAAGTCCGACGATCTCCTCGCGCCGGTGAACCTGGACCTCTACCTCGGCCTGCTCAAGGCGAGCCACTGGGACTACGCGCTCGAGAAAGGCACCGAGCTCGGCGTGACGGCCTTCGTTCCGCTGCTGACGCCGCGCACCGTCGTGCTTCTGCATGAAGTCGAGCGCACGAAGGCGAAGGCCGAGCGCTGGTCGCGCCTGATCATGGCCGCGTCGAAGCAGTGCGGCCGCGCCGACCTGCCGCCCGTGCGCGAGGCCGTGCAGTTCCGCGACGCGATCCGGGCGCTCAAGGACAAGGGCATCATGCTGCTCGCCTGGGAAGGCATGAAGGGCTCGGTGGCGTCGCAGACGCTCGGCCCGGCCTTGCGCGCGGCGGACGCCAAGCGCGGGAAGGACGCGCTCCAGGTCAGCCTGTTCATCGGCCCCGAGGGCGGATTCTCCGACGAGGAGGTCGAGCTCGCCGAGGCCGAGGGCGCGGTGCTCTTCGGCATGGGCCCGCGCGTCCTTCGCGCGGAGACGGCGGCGCTCGCCGCGGCCGCGCTCGTGCAGTACGAGCTGGGCCGGCTATGATCGACGGGGACGCGAACCCGGGCGCCGTCTCGCCGCCGGTCGCGCGGACGCTGACGGTCATCGCGTCCGCGATGGGCGGGGGCCTCACGATGATGGCCGTGCTCGTCTTCTGGTCGTACCTCAGCGCCGCGGCGAAGGTCCCGACCCCCAACGAGGTGCGGTCCGTGAACGCGCTGACCGTGATCATGATGGTCGCCGCGCTGATCGCGATCGTCGCCTCGGAGCTCGTCTGGCGGGTCTACTTGCGCAGGACGCCGGGGGAACTCGGCGCCCGCGTCCGGACCGCCTTCATCGCGCGCCTGGCCTGCCGCGAGGGGGCGGGCCTGCTCGGCATGACGGTCGCCTACATCGCCGCGCTCAACGGCGTCCTGCGCGTCTACCCGGCCTACTGGGTCAACCTGGCGCCCTTCTTTCTGTTCCTCGGCTTCCTAGCGACGCATTGGCCTTCGGCGGAGAAGCTCACCGCCGAGGCCCGCGCCGTGATCGGCGAAAATCCTTCTTTTTTAAAAAAATAATACTGATGGAATAAAGCTAATTCACACAACCGGCGTGATGCCGATTGCGCTTTTAAAATAAGGATTATTTTTCTATCACGAGGGATATTCGCGTAAGCCGCCAATGGACCCAGCCTCATGGGGGGGCGGAGGGCCCTTGCCCGGGGGGGCCTAGAAGGCTATAATTCTTCGGTTGCAGGAGTGCCTGTTCTGCCGTATCGTCCGACGCGAGATTCCCGCCCAGATCGTCCATGAGGACGAGCAGGCGCTGGTCTTCAAGGACATCACGCCCCAGGCGCCGACGCATTTATTGGTGGTCCCCAAGAAGCATCTGGGGTCGCTGAGCGCGTCGACGGATGGGGATGCCGCTTTATTGGGGCATTTGCAGAGGGTCGCGGCCCGGCTCGCCGAGAGTGCTTCGCTCTCGTCGTTCCGGCTCGTGACGAACAACGGGAAAGGCGCGGGGCAGTCCGTGGATCATCTGCATTATCATTTGCTGGCCGGTCGGCCGATGGCGTGGCCTCCGGGTTGAATTTCGTTCGGTCTAATATTCCTGGTTCCGTCGTGGAAAGGTGGTGAATTTCTAACTATGGTTTTCATTAAACTGCGTGAAGGCGAAGGTCTCGAAGAGGCCCTGCGCCGCTTCAAGCGGGAGTGCGAACGCAACGGCGTGCTTAAAGAGGTCAAGCGCCGCGAGCGTTTCATGAACCCCGCCATGAAGCGCAAGCTGAAGGCCGCTGAAGCGCGTCGCAAGCTGCGCCGCTCCAAGCGCCGCCGCGTGCCCTAAATTCCGGTTGATGGACCGGCGCCGCGTTCGATCGCGGCGCCGGTCCGTCCAATTTTTCAAAGATTGACTGATGGCCCTGATACCTCCCGAGACGCTTGAACTCATCCGCTCCCGGCTCGACATCGTCGAGCTGGTGGGGGAGTATATCCCGCTGACGCGCGCCGGCCGCAACCTGAAGGCGCGATGCCCGTTCCATCAGGAGCGCAGCCCGTCGTTCATCGTCAACCCCGAGCGCCAGACGTTCCACTGCTTCGGCTGCGGCGAGGGCGGCGACGCATTCTCGTTCGTGATGAAGTCCGAGAGCCTCTCGTTCATGGAAGCCGCCGAGAAGCTCGCCCTGCGCGCGGGCGTCAAGATCGAGGCCGACCGCGAGCTCGGACCGGCGGACAAGGAGCGCATCAAGATCCGCGAGGCCAACGAGTTCGCCGCACATCACTATCACGAATTGCTCAAGAAGGATTCGGCTGCTGAAGCCGCGCGCGCCTATGCGGCGAAGCGTCGTCTTAAGAAGGAATCCGTCGATGGGTTCTTGCTGGGCTTTGCTCCCCGCAACGGCACGCTCGTTGCGGCGGCGACCAAGAAGGGGTTCTCGGTCGACCTTCTGATCAAAGGCGGCCTTGCGGCAAAGCGCGCCGATGGGTCGCTCCGCGATTATTTTTTCGATCGCTTCATGTTCCCGATCCGCGACGTGAAGGGCGCGTTCGTCGGCTTCGGCGGCCGCACGCTCGGCGACGGCGAGCCGAAATATCTGAATACATCTGAAACCCCTGTCTTCTCGAAGAGCAGGGTGTTGTACGGATTGTATGAGGGACTCGCCGAGACCCGGAAGGCGCGGCAGACCCACCTGATGGAAGGGTACATGGACGTGATCTCTGCCCACCAGCATGGAGTCAAGAATGCCTGCGCTCCGCTTGGCACGGCGCTGACCCCGGAACATGCGGCTCTCATTAAGCGTTACGTCGAGAAGCTGTTCATCGTTTTTGACTCGGACGCGGCCGGCATGAATGCCGCGGTGCGCGGCGCGGAAGCCGCGATCGCCGCGGGGATCAAAGTCCTTGTCGGCTCTATCCCCAAAGATGAGGCCAAAGATCCTGATGAGTTCCTCCACGCGAAGGGGGCGGAGGAATTCAAGGAGATCCTGGGTCATCGGCTCGAACTCAGTCCAGAGGATTATGATTCCTCCTGGGCAAAGCGATTTGGGCACATCAATGGCAAGTCCGATACCAGCAAGGATCTGGTCGAGTTCAAGACGGACTTGTTGATTCAGAAGGCCGGCGAACTTACTCCGGAAGCTAAATCGGCGATCGCGAAAGAGATTTTGCTCACGATTTCGCAGTCGCCTGATGATGTCGTGAAGGATATCTGGGTAAAACGATTGGCGGCTCGTCTCGGCGTTTCCGAGGATTCGTTGCGCCGGGCCGGCGGCAAGGCGATCCCCCAATCAAATCGCCGGCCGGTTGTTCCGCCCTCGGCCCCGAGAACGTCCGAAGATGCCCCGAAAGCGGCGATTTTGCCGTCTGCGGATCTGCAATTGCTCGGGTTGTTGTTCAAGACGCCCGGCTCGGCCTCCGAGATCGGCGCGAGCGACCTCGAGTCCGCCTCCGCGCGCGAGATCGTCGCCGCGCTGCGCGCGATCACGCTCGACGGCAAATGGGCCCCGCGGCTGCTCGACGCGCTCCAGCCCGACGTGCGCGCCGTGGCTTCGCGGCTGCTCAACGACGAGCTCGGCTACGACGATCCCGCCGCGACCTTGCGCGCGATGACCGCCAAGCGCCGGGCCCAGCGCCGTTTGAAGGAAATCGAGCCGCTCGTTTTGTCGGGAAACGCGCCGGTGGATCCGGGACTGCGCGACGAGTTCCAGCGCCTCGTCGCGGAATTGAAGGGCACCAAGCGTTAGGCGTAAGGAGAGACATGGCGATTCAGACGAGTCAGGCAATGAAGAACTTGATCGGCCTCGGGAAGGAGCACGGCTACCTGACCCTTGAGGAGATCAGCCGCACCGTCTCGGCGGCGAACATGAAGTCCGAAGAAATGGACGAGCTGATGACGGCGCTCGAGGATCTCGGCATCGAGGTCGTCGACCGCAAGAAGCCCGCCGCCGCCGCCGCGCCCGAGCGCGGCCGCGAGCGCTTCTCCGAGGATTGGGGCGGCTCGTCGGACATCTCCAACTCGATCCGCATGTATCTCTCCGAGATGGGCCGCGTGCCCCTGCTCAACCGCGAGGAAGAAGTCACGCTCGCCCGCAACGTCCGGGAACGCGAGAAGGAGCTGCGCATGCTCGTCCTCGAGTCGCCGGTCACGATGCGCGAGATCCGCTCGTGGGAGACGCTCATCGAGGCGCAGGAGATGACGCCGAAGGAGCTCATGCCCCGCGGCCGCAAGACCAACGCCGAGCTGTCCGGCATGCGCCGCAAGATGAAGTCCGTCGCGCAGTTCATCACGAAGGCCGAGAAGCAGATGGCCGCCCTGCGCACCAAGCTCCTGCCGACGAAGCTCGAGCCCCAGCGCCGCATCAAGCTGCAGAAGAAGATCGAGCAGATCAATAAGCTCGTGATCGCGCGCATCCTGAACCTGAACCTCAACCAGGACAAGATCAAGCGCCTGACCAACAAGATCAAGAACCTCGCGGGCAAGATCGAGGAGTGCCGCGACGAGATGGAGCGCTACCAGCGGCGGTACGGCTGCTCCTATGAAGAGCTGAAGACCTACTTCGCCGCCCTCAAAAAGGGCAAGATGCGCCCCGAGGCGTTCCGCGCGAAGACCGGCTACGCCCCGACGGCCGTCGAGGCCGCGATGGAGAACATGGAGGTGGTCGTCGACCGCCTCGAGCGCATCCAGAACACGCTGCCGATCCCGATCGACCGCTTCCTCGAGCTCAACGACAAGATCATCCGCCTCGAGGACACCATCCTCGAGGACAAGCTCAAGCTGATCAAGGCGAACCTTCGCCTCGTCGTCTCGATCGCCAAGAAGCACGTCAACTCGAACCTCGAGCTGTCCGACCTGATCCAGGAAGGCGGCCTCGGCCTGATGAAGGCCGTCGAGAAGTTCGAGTACAAGCGCGGCTTCAAGTTCTCGACCTACGCGACGTGGTGGATCCGCCAGTCGATCAACCGCGCGATCGCCGACCAGGCGCGCACGATCCGCATCCCGGTCCACATGAAGGAACTGATCAGCAAGCTCACGAAGGTGACCCGGCGCTACCGCCAGGAGTTCGGCCGCGAGCCGAGCCTCGAGGAGTACACCCGCTCCCTGCACATCAGCATGGACAAGGTGAAGAACGTCCTGAAGATCATGCAGGAGCCGGTCTCGCTCGCCACGCCGATCGGCGAGGACGAGGACAGCTACCTCGAGGACTTTATCGAGGATAAGACCACCGCGGCGCCCTCCAACACGGCGTCGAGTTTTCTTCGTAAGACCGAAATTGAAAAGGTTCTTTCTTCTTTGACCGACCGCGAGGCGAAGATCATCAAGCTGCGCTTCGGCATCGATTCCGGCTATCCCCGCACGCTCGAGGAAGTCGGCCGCATCTTCCGCGTCACGCGCGAGCGCGTCCGCCAGATCGAGGCCAAGGCCATCCGCAAGCTGCGCCATCCGTCGCGCAGCAAGGGCCTGCGGGACTACCTCGATTAGCATGCGCCGCGGGCAGAAGCGCCACCCCGCCCTCGAGGCCGCGGTGTTCGCGGCGGCCCTGCTGCTGTCGGCGTTCATCGCCCGCGAGCTCTGGCGCCGGCGCTCCCCGGCTCAGCCGGCGCCGGACACGGCCGTCATGAGGCCGATCGAGCTGAACCTCACGCGGCCGCCCCTGCCTTTGGAGGACTCGCCTCGCCGCACCGAGGCCGCCGTGACCGGCGTGGCGCCGATCAAGCTCACGCGCGTGCAGCGCCGCAAGCCCAAGCCCGCCGCCGTTCCCGCTCCTCGGTAAGCCGGCGCGTCACGCGCCGGGTTTCGGCGCGACGGCGCGCGCGACGGCCTCGCGCAGGCCGGAGGGGGTGAAGGGTTTTTGAAAAAACCCGGAGACCTGAGGCATGGCCTCGAACAGCGGCCGCATGTCGCCCTTGGCCGTGACGATGAGAATCGGAATCTTGCCCGCGCGCGGGTGCTCGCGCAGCGCGGCCGCCACGCCGAACCCGTCGATGATCGGCATCATCACGTCGAGCAGGATCAGATCCGGCAGCGCCGCGGACGGATTGTCCGGAGAGACGCCGAGCGCGATCAGGGCTTCCTGCCCGTTGTGCGCCTCGCTGACCGCGTGCCCGACCTTCTCGAGGATGGCGCGCATCAGCAGGACGAGGGAGGGCTCGTCGTCGACGATCAGCAGGTTGGCCACCTTAGCGATGCGGGCGCAGGAGGTCGCGCAGGTATTCCGCGGCGAGGTCCTTCGCGCCGAGGCCGATCGCGATCGCGACGGCGAGGCCGACCGAGCCGATGAGAATCTGCACCGTCGGGATCAGGATCTGAGGGCGCACGCCGATCTGCTCGAGGGCGATGATGCCCGCGGCCCCGATCGCGACGGTCTGCGCGGCGGCCGCGACGGCGCTGCCGCCCCGGATGGAGTTGGCCGCGGCGGCGTTGCGCAGGATGTGCGCGAGCAGGCGGCCGAACAGCAGGCCCGCGAAGAGGATCAGGACGGCGGCGATCAGGGAGGGGAGCACGCCCACGAAGCGCTCGAGCAGCTCGGAGACCACCGGCATGTTCATCGCGTTGGCCGCGGACACGATGAAGAGGAAGAGGATGAACCAGTGCGCGACCCAGGCGAGCGCGAACGTCGGGGACTTGCCGAGGCCGAGGCGCGCGAGGACCTCGTTGATGCCGACGCGGCTGGTATGGTCGTCGAGACGCAGCTTGCCGAGGGCGACCTCGATCAGGGTCCGGACGGCCCGGGCGAGGAACATCCCGACGAGCAGCAGGAGCAGGGCGGCCGCGAGCGTGGGGATGGCGCCGGCGAAGCGGTCATAGGCGCCCAGAAACGGCTCGATGAACAACCGAACGAGGTTCTGTCCCATGACCCGATTCTAGCATGTTCCCTATATTGCGCACGGGCGACGGTTCTGTGACCGAATTTGCGTTGACAGACTTTGGGTCGTCCGCTATACTGGGCCAACAGGCCATGAGCGCTGAATTCCGAAGGACCGAGACTAGGAATTCGCGGACCGGGACTCGCGCGGCGATCGCCGCCCTTTTCCTGGCCGTGGTTTTTCGCGCCGTCGGAGCCCAGGCCGTCGCGATCAGCTCCGCCGAGGGCAAGGTCCTCTTCCTCAAGTCGGGCTCCTACACCTGGAACCAGGTGTCCACCGGCCAGGTGCTCGCTCCCGGCGACCAGCTCAAGACCGGGACGGGCTCGCGCGCGACCGTGACCTTCGACGACGCCTCCCGCGTGGACCTCAGTCCCGGGTCGTCGTTCACCCTCAAGGAAGCCACGCCCCAGGCGAGCGGGATGGAGCTCAAGCTCGGCTCGTTGCGGGCCTGGATTTCCAAGAGCCTCAACCGCCGCTTCCAGGTCCGCACGCCGACCGCGGTGTGCTCCGTCCGCGGGACCGAATTCGGAGTGGACGTCGACGGCGGCGGCGACACGCGGGTGCAGATGTTCGGCGGATTATTGGCCGTGTCCGACAAGTCGGGCAACGAGGTGCTCGTCAAGGACCGGGAAAGCATCGAGGTGACTCGAGAAGGGCTCGGCCGCGTGACGGATGGAGCGTCCCGCGAGGAGCGCGGCGACGGCGAGGCGCGCCAGGTCGCCAAGCGCGAGGTGGACCTGCGCATGAGCAAGGAGGAGGTCCAGGCCGCGGCGGCCGAGGAGTCCAAGCTCTCCGAGTACCAGGAGGGCAAGGCGCTCATCGACGTCAACGGCAACCGCGTGCGCGTCGAGGAGTACATCGTGCGCCCCGCCGCCGACCAGTTCAAGCTCGTGGTCCTCAACGAGCGCGACGCCCGCTTCGACTACTTCTTCTACCACGGCACCTTCAACCAGGCCCTGCCGACGGACATGTCGGTCGCCCTGCGCCAGATCTCGGGCTGCATCGGCGCCGCGTGCAATTATTTCCTGACCTCCTACCGGACGGGGCGCTCGAACACGCAGGACAACATGCTGGAAGTCGCGGGCGGCGGCCACCCGGTCGACGTCAACAACAACGGCGTGGCCGGCGACGCCGTGACCGCGGCCTATGATCCGGCGACGGCCTCCTTCATAGCCCTCAACGTTCCTAATCCGGGAGGAGTCGGCAACGATAAGTTCTATCAGACCCTGTTCAACACCTACAATCTGACCTTCAACGGCGTCAGCCACCAGAGCTGGGCGCCGTCGGCCGCGGGCCTGGCCCGCCCCGGCGGCAACATCGTCAACACCGCGGGCGACGTGACCTACACGAACGTGACGACCGTGCAGAACGCGCCCGGCTGCGCGCCGCCGGACTGCACCTACAACGAGATCGGCGAGGGCATCTTTCACGACGTGGTCTACTCCGCCGACGTCACCGGGCTGATCTGGGAGAAATACGACAGCTACGTGATCAGCGACGCCGGCAAGATCGCCAAGACCTCCGATTTCGCGGCCACCGGCTTCTCCGGACAGTCGTTCAAGCAGACCCTGCTCGGCTGGAACTTTCAGACCATCGTGACCGCCTCCGAGTTCGGCGGGCGCAAGATCGACCTCGTCGTCGAGCCCAAGATTTTCATCCAATCCGGACTGATCCCGTGATCGTGCCCTCGTGCTAAAACCCCTCTTTCGCGCCGCCGTCCTGCTCGCCGTCGCCCTGCCCGC
>JAQTNG010000037.1 GCA_028714015.1 Elusimicrobiota bacterium
GCCTCTACGAGTTCTTCGACATCCAGGCGTTCTTGAAGTTCGACGAGGTCTTCGAGGTCATACTGCGGCTGAAGGTCCCTTCCGGGGTTTTCCTTTTCAACCCCAGGATCGACGACGTCCTGCGCGCGAAGGCGCGCATCGCGCGCACGCTCCCGGCGCTGGCGAAAGCCGGCCACGAGGTCCGCATCCTGAGCATGGGCATCGAGAACTTCTCCGCGCGGGAGAGCGCGCGCTTCAACAAAGGGATCACCGTGGAGCACGTGGATGGATTCCTGGCTCTGGCGAAGGAATGGGGGAGCGCCTACCCTTCCGTTTTCAAGCCGTTCCGGGGCGGCACCGAGAAGATCGAGCTGGGCTTCATCCTCTTCACGCCCTGGACGACGCTCAAGGACATCCGCATCAACCTCGAGCACGCGAAGGCGCGCCATTTCGCCGAGCAGGGCTACTGGCTCTATTCGACTTTGCACATAAGGCCGGGGGATCCTCTCTTCCGTCTGGCGAAGAGGGACGGCGGCATCCTCGGGGGCCGCTTCTCGGACAAGGGCCAGCTGTTCGGGCTGTTCAAGAACGAGGGGGACGGGGCGAAGGTGGTCCGCTGGCGCTTCCGGGATCCGAAGGTCGCGGTCTTCTTCGCCGTGATCGTGCGCGTCTGCGCCGCCGAGCGGGAGGCAAACAGCTCCGTCTTCTTCGCGGGCGACCCGTTGTTCGCCCTGGCCCGCAGCCTCTACTCCGAGGCGAACGCCGCGGTCCCGACCTTGCCGCTGGCGGTCGCGTTCGGCCTCCTCGACCTGATGCAATCGCCTCGCCCCCCGCGCTCCCGCGAGGACCTGCTCCGGGGGTCGTTCCGGCGCGCGGCCGCGGCGGCGCTCCTCGCCGCGGCCCCGATTCGCGAGGAGGAAGGCCCTCGCGGCGGTCACGATCGAGTCGGCGGGCGCGAATTCGCCGCTCGATCGCTCGATCCGCCTGGACCTGCTCGTGGACGGCCGCGCGCTGTCCGTCGCCCTCTTCGGGCCCGATTATCCCGGGCCGGTCTTCCTCCAGACCGCCTCCTTCAAGGTGATCTATCTGAAGAACGGCGTGGAGTGGGGCGGCCAGGAGCTCGGCGCCGCCTCCGAGCGCCTGAAACTTCTGATCGCACTGATCGAGCGCGCGGGCGGCTCGAAGCCTGAAACCGATTCAGGAGCCGGCCATCCATAAAACCGCCGACGGCGCGCGCCTTCTCCTCCTGGAGTTCCTCTGCCATCGCGACGATCGCAGCGAGACGTCCATGTTCTTTCCGTTCCTGAAGGGGATCGCGCGGGACTGCGGAGCGCCTTCGCTGTGGCTTTTTTTCGTGGGCACGCCCCGCACCCGTTGGGACCTTCCGGTCGGGCGCACCCTGCGCGCCCACATCCCGGAGGCGGACGTCGTCCGGCTTCGCGCCCATCTCGAGCGCTTTCGCCCCACCCACATCGTCTGCAACGAGATCCCCAGCCCCGAGCTGCGCGCGGCGATCGACGCGGCCGGCTCCTTCAAGTTCCTCGTCATGCCCTGCGAGTTCGACATGGAAGCGCTCCTCTGGGGAGAGCGCATGGCGGAGCTGGACCCGCATCTGGCGCTCGTCAGCGGCCTGAGCGAGGACCGCAACTGCATCCATCGGCCGGCATGGTTCGCCGATTGGCTGGGCGGCGCGAAGCATCCCAAGGAGGCCGAGCACATCCTCGACTCCACGGAGCCGGACTACGGGGCGGTCCAGGCCAACGACGGCGAGAATTTCAACCCGGGCTTTCCTCTCATCCTCGTGGGGGGGCAGAGCTGCCGCGGCCGCCCGCGCCTCACGGGCAATCCCCGCTTCAAGCATCTCGCGGGCGCCGCGGACTTCCAGCCCGGCTGCAGCTTCTGCGGCGGGGCCGACGAGTACGGCCTCCTGAGCCGTCACCGACAGGGCTCGCTGGCCTTGGCGGAGGCGCAGCTGCGCGTGCTCGGCTCGACCGATCCCAAGCGCAGCCGCGGCCGCGGCACCTACATGGTCCACGATCTGGCGCTCTTCATGCGCATCGACACCTTCTTCAAGATGGTCCACAAGAACAAGTTCAAGCCCGCGAAGTTCGTCTTCTGCCCCCGCATCGACGACGTGCTCAACGCGCGCGAGCGCGTCGACTCCATCCTGCCTCTGGCGGCGGAGGGCGGGCACCGGATCGGCTTCGACATCATGGGCATCGAGAACTTCTCTCCGTCGACGATGGAGCTTTACAACAAGGACATCTCCGTCGCCCAGGCCGACGAGCTGGTCTCCGTGATGAACCGCTGGCATGAGGATTGGCCTCAGGTCTTCGAGCCGTTCCACGGCGGGAAGAACTGGCTGATGCTCCTGTTCACTCCCTGGACGACCCTGCCCGAGCTGCGCCTGAACTACGACGAAGCCGCGCGGCGCGGCTTCGACAGCGACCAGTTCTGGATCTGCACGAGCCTCATGCTGCGCAAAGGAAGCGCGCTGGCGGCGCTGGCCGAGGACGAGGGAGGCATACTCATCGCCGAGTTCGAGGACCGCGGCCTGCTGTTCTTCCCGGTCTGCGGGATGCAGGCCATGTGGGGCTCCCGGCCATGGCGCTTCAAGGACGCGAAGGTCGCCGATTTCTACCGCATCCTCATCCGGATCTACGCGGCCCTCGAGCATCCCGAGTCCCGCCCCTTGTTCGGCGACGACCCCGAGTTCGACCTCTTCTCCCGGATCTACTGCGATGGGACGTCCGGGCCCGAAGAGCCGCTGCGCCGGCCCGCGTGGTCGCTGCTGGCCGTCGCGCGAACGCTCCTGGACCTCGTCGAGGCCGCGCCCGCGCCCTGGTCGCGCGAGGCCCTGCTGCGCGAGGCCGTCGCCCGCGTCAAGAAGATCACCCCGGCCCGCGTCGAGAAGAAGGACGACGTCGAGCGGGATCCCCTCAAGCCGTTCCCTCTCGCTCCGCGCGAGCGGACCGCGATCGACGAGGTCGGCCGCCTTCTGCGGGCCGGGAAGTCGAAGGCCCTCGGGGCGATCTCGATCGAGTCGGCGGGGGCGACTTCGCCGGTCGATCGCGCGATCCGCCTGAACCTGCTCGTCGACGGCCGCGCGCTGTCCATCGCCCTCTTCGCGCCCGATCATGCCGGGCCGTATTTCTTCCAGACCGAATCGTTCAAGGTGATCTATCTCAAGGACGGCCCGGGGTGGGAGGAGAAGGATCTGAGCGCGGCCTCCGGGCGGCTGCGGCTGCTGGTCTGCCTGATCGAGCGCCGCCTCGAATCCCTCCGCGCCGGTTCCAAGCGGGAATACGACTTGAAGCCGGAAGCGTAGGACCGGCTCCGCCCTCAGCCCTTCTTTTTCGCGGGCTTGCGCGCCTTCTCCGCGGCCTCGCCGATCCGCGCGACGAGCAGCCGCAGGCGCTCGGCGACCGCGCTCAGATCCTTCCCCTGCCATTCCCGGCCGTCCTTCAAGTAGATCGCCTTGAAAGGGCCGGACTGGATGAAGGCCGGCCCGGCATGATCGGCTGCGAAGAGGGCGAGGGACAGAGCGCGGCCGTCGACGAGCAGGTTCAGCCGGATCGCGCCCTCTTCCGGAGAAGCCGGCTCCGCCGACTCGATCGTGATCGCCCCGAGGTCTTTCGACTTCCCGTTCCGGAGCAGCCGGGCGGTCTCGTCGATCGCGGCCCGCTCGGGCCGGAGCGGCTTGCGCGGGCTTTGCCCCGCGGCGGCCTTCCCGGCGACGGGAGCCGGCCGCGCCGCCGCGCGCCGGACCGCTTCCCGCAGAAGCTCCTCTCGCTCATACGACGGCCGCGCCGCTTCGAGCAGCTCCAGCAGCTCGAAGGCGATGGCCAGCGGCGTCACCTCCGCCCCTTGGTTCGCCTCGCGGTACAGTCTCAGCGCCCCCGCATACGCCTCGTCGCCGCGGAAAAACGCGCAGTCCTCGCCTTCCCGGTCGGCCGCGCAGACGCGCACGTGCATGGCGAAGAAGTCCGCGGCCTTGGCGTCCTTGAACCGCCAGGGATGAACCTCCTCCAGCTCGCCTTCATTCTTGAACAGACCGTACACCTGCCCGCGGTCCGGGAAGCGGTCGACGAGCACGTCCGCCTCCTTCTTCGCCAGGCGGAAGATCGGCGTCGCCGGCTCCAGCAGCAGGATCGAATACAGCCAGTAGCCCCGGCCGGGGAATCCGCGCTCCGCGGCCCGCGTCAGGTTTAGGCGGATGTCTTCCAGCGTCGTCCAGGGCGTGAACAGGATGAGGCCGATCTCGACGACGGGGTTTCCCGCCCGATAGGGCATGAAGACCCCGGGGTAGGCGCCGCCCCAGGATTCCATCAGGGCCAGGAACTCGTCCACCTGGGCCAAAGTGATGTCCTTGTTGAAGCGCGCGTTCTCGCGCTCCGAGAAGTTCTCCACGCCCATGCTCAGTATCCGGATCTCGTGGCCGGCCGCGGCCAGCGCCGGCAGCATCTTCTTGATGCGGCCCTTGAGGCGGAGCACGTCGTCGAGCCGGGGATTGAACATGAAGACCGCCGGCGGGACCTTCAAGCGAATGATCATCGCGAAGAGCGCGTCGAACTTGAAGAACGCGCGAACGTCGAAAAACTCGTAGCGGTCCTTGCTGCGGCCGCCGCGGCCGGCCGTCTTCAGGATTCTCCGGAACTGCGTTTCGATGAGCGGCAGGATTTTGGTTCCGGGAGCCGTGATCGGAAGCCTGCTCGCGATCGGGCAGAACGAGCAGCCCCGGTGCTCCAGGCCGCCCAGGTCCACGCCCGCGAAGTGCGGGTTCTTCGCCACCGTGCGGCGGTTGGCGCAGAGCACGCCGCCGGCGATCGTGATCTGGGGCTTGGCGCCGCGCGCCGCCTTGTTGGCCAGCACGGCGGCGTAATCGGGCACGGCCGCCTCGACGAGGTAGCGTCCGGCCAGCGCGGGGGCCTTGACGCCCAGCCAATCGAGGAACCAGCCGCAGCGCGCGGCTTCGCCGCGCCAGTCCTCTCCCGGCGAAGCGTCGGGCAGGTCTCCGGGCAGCGGCATGACGAGGTGCTTGGCGCCCGGCGCGCGGGACGAGAGCAAGGCCCGCGCCTCCGGGCTCAGGGCGTCGCTGGTCACCACGTGGGTGGGGCGGAAGCTTTTCAGGCGCCGCGACAGCGACCGCAGATCCTCTTCCGGCATCGCGGCGAAGAGCGCGCGTCCCTCGGCGGCGGCGTCCTGATGCGCGATGTCCCCGCCATAGCAGAGCCAGAGCGTCTCGAAGCCGCGCTTTCCCGCCAGTCCCTTGAGAAAAGGGAAGAGCATGCTGCGCTCGTTGCGGCGCAGGGCTCCTCGAAAGAATTCGACCAGCATCAGACGCATATCGTTGCCTCGTCCCAGCGGCGCGCGGAACTTTCTGCGCGCATCCTACCAAATCACCCGGGAAGCCGCGGCTGGAGTTTGCATTTGCCGGCGGTTAGGGCTACACTGGGCTGGAGCCGTCGAGGGCGGCCTCTTGATCGGAATGGAAACTCAAAAAACAAACAGCCGTGCGCGCCAGCAGCTCGGACGCGACGGCCTCGCCTTCTTCAAGGGGCTCCTCGGAGGGCCGCCGGCGGGCTGGGCTCTCGAAAAGGCCGCGTTCACTTCCCTCGCGCTTGATTTCTCCTTGGTCAACGGCCCCCGGCGCCTGGACTTCGAAATTTCTCCGGAGCTGCGGCCGGGCCCCGAGGGCGGCGAGCTCGGCGCGCTCCTGCGCTGTGCGCGGGAGGATCTCACCGCGGAGGACGCCGGGCTTGTGCGATTGATGTCCGCCGGGCTGGCCGCGACGCGCTTCGGCGAGCTCGTCGCGCGCCTGCGGCGCGACGCTCTGCTCTATTCCGATTCCGACGGCGGCCGCCTCCCCTCGCGTCTGGAGCGCTATTACCGGGTCGTGGACCACACGCCGGACTTCTGGAAGTTCGTCTATCCCCAGTGGCGCTGCCTGGAGGAGAAGGTGAATTTGGGCTCGCACTGGGCCCGCATCAACTACGCGACGCTCGAGTGCCGGTTCGGCAACCCGAGCGCCGGCGCGCCCTCCCTGCGCTTCTTCGCCGACGAGGGGGCCGACGACGCCGAGGACGACTGCAAGAGCGTGGAGGCGGACATCACCGAGGCGGACATCGTCGGCGGCCGGACGCAGGCGCTCCTGGGCCGGACCCTCGACGAGGTCGCGCGCCGGGAGGGTCCGGCCTACATCCATCTCAACACCACCTGCATGCCCGAGCTGCTCGGCGACACCCCCGTGCCCTTCATGAGCCGCATCGAGAGCGAGCTGGGCGTGCCCGTGTTCTGGACGTCGAAGACCCGCCCGGGCGGGCCGCTCTACTCGGCCTGGATCGAGCGCCTCCTCGATGCGACCCCGTTCTCTTCCCGCCGCGATCCGCGCGCCGTGCTGCTCGCCGGCGTCCCCTCGGCGGCCGCCCGGGCGCAGGCCGAGGAGCTGTGCGCGGCGCTGGGCGTGCGCGTGCTCGGGACCATCTTCCCGGACCTCGATTTCCGCCGCACGCCCGAGATGCGCGAGGCGAGCGCCGTCGTCTGGCTGGATCCGGTCGGGTGGGAGTCGATCGGCGACGGACCCTTCCTCCGGCATGACCTCGCCGTGGTCCGGCACCATCCGCCTTACGGGGTGGCGGGCACGCAGGCCTGGCTCGGCCGCATCGCGTCGGTTCTGGGGCTCGAGGGGGCGGATGCGGCCCTCGCCCGGGTCCTGGAAGCGCGCGCGGAGAGGCTCGAATCATTGAGGACGGAGTGCCGGAAGCGGACCGTGGCGCTGATCGGCGACGAGGCCGACATCGAGCTCCTCGTCGTCGAGCGCCGCGCCCTCGGATTTTCGGCGGCCGCCCTCCTCGGGGAACTCGGCTTCAACGTGCGCTGCCTGGTCTTCAGCCCCGCGGACACGTCGGACTTCGCGCGGCTGCGCCGGTCCCGGGCGCCTTCGGGCGCGGGGACGATCGAGTTCGTCCCGTTCTCCTCGCCGGCTCAGCTCGACCGTCAGCTGGCGCGGGGGGTGGACCTGGTCTTCTCGCACTTCAATCACGACCCGCGGCTCGAGGCGCGCGGGCTGCTGGGCTTCACGGAAGCCGCGTTCGAGCCGGGGCTCGACGGCCTGCTCCGCTCGGGCCGGCGCCTTCTGACGAAGTGCGAAGCCCGCCCTTTCCCGCGCCATCGCGGCCATCTTGCGTCCTAGAGGTTGAGAACCATGAAAGCCGCCGCCTTGATCGCTCTCTTTTTGTGCGTCGTTCCCGGGACTTCGGGCTTCGCGAAAAGTTCCGACGCTCCCGCGCGGAAGCTTTACTGGTTCATCCCTGACGGGATGCGCGCCGATCCCGTCCTGTTCAATGTTTTCCAATGGGCCCGGGAGGGGAAGCTTCCCAACATCAAGAAGATGATGGACGAGGGCGTTCACGGCTATTCGATCCCCGATTTCCCGTCGCACACCCCGATCAATTTCGCGTCGCTCCTCACCGGGGCCCACCCGTCGGTCCACGGGATCGCGGACGGCCCCATGCACGTCGAAGGCGCGCCCCTGGACAAGCCGTCGGCTTCCGGCTTCGTCTCGACCACCAAACGGGTCCCCGCCATCTGGTCGATCCTGGACGCCGAAAAAAAGAAGATCGTGCTTCTCTCGATCCCCGGATCGACGCCGCCGGAGATCCGTAAGACGGTCATCCGGGGCCGCTGGGGCGGATGGGGCGCGGACACCTGGAACATGATTTTCGAATCGAAGGGGAAGCTGGCCGAGCGCAAGTCCATGGGACGGGCCTTCCGGCTTTTCTTTTTAGGCCAGCCGCTGACCAAGTTCGCCGACACGAAAAGCGGGCCGGACGGGAGCCTGGAGGCGTCCCTGGAAGCGCACGGCTTGGCCTTGAACGCGGCCGTCGGCCGGACGCGGGACCGCATGAGCTTTTCGATCGCGGGCAAAGGCCCGGTCGCCGACCTGGCCGAGGGGCAGTGGAGCGGATGGATTCCGGTCGAGCTCGTCTTCAAGGGCGACGCGTTCGACTCGCAGATCAAGATCAAGGTGATCCGGCTATGGCCCGACGGGAATTTCCGGGTCCGCGTTCTTTACAACAACCTCAACCGCCTGATCACCGCGCCGGGGGAAGTCGCGGATATGCTCACCCGCGGCGTCGGCCCCATGGTCGACCATGCGGACAACTGGCCGCCCCAGCTGATCTTCGAGAAGGAGGACAAGCAGGTCTTTCTCGACGAGATGCGGATGTCGCTGGACTGGCACAAGCGGGCGGTTCCTTTCATCTACGACCGGTTGAGCCCCGACGTCTTCATTCAGGATACCTATACCCCCAATCAGATGCTGGAGAGCCGCTGGTGGCAGGGCGAAGTGGACGCGACGCGCGAAGGCTATTCGCCGGAGCGCGCCGCCGTCGCCTGGAAGGACATCCTCGAGATGTATCAGGGGCTGGACGCGATCATGGGCGAGGCCATGAAAAAGGCCGGGAAGGACACGCTCGTCGTTCTGAGCTCCGATCACGGCGTTTGCCCTCTTCATCGCCTCGTGCATCTCAACAACCTCTTCGCCCGGAAGGGCTGGCTCAAGTTCACCGTGGATCCGGTCACGGGGGAGCCGGCCATCGATTGGAAGAACACGAAGGTCGTCTACCTCAAGATGCTCCACGTGTACGTCAACCCGAAGGGGCTCGCGGGGAATTGGACGCGCGCCTCCGGGCCGGAGTACGAGGCTTTGAGGCGCGAGGTGAGCGACGCGATCGCGGAGCTCAAGGACGAGAACGGCGTCAAGCCCCTCGTCAAGGCGGTGACCTGGGAGGACGCGAAGAGGGTTTACGACCTCCCCCAGGACCGGATCGGAGACCTCGTCCTCGAGACCCGCGTGAACTACTTCTGGTATGAAGAGGTGGACGAGACCAAGCAGCTTTTCAGCACGCCCCTGACCTCGGGCTACAAGCAGTCGCTCGATCCCAAGATCAACGCCTGCATGTGGACGCCGTTCGTCCTTTGGGGGCCGGGAGTGAAAAAGGGCGTCGAGCTGGAGAAGCCGATTTCGCACGTGGACCAGCTGCCGACGTTCCTGACCCTGATGGGCATCAAGATCCCCGCCTACGTCCAGGGGCGGGTCATCTCAGAAGCACTGAAGTGATTCGACGGCGCGGGCGTCGGCCGGGGTGTATTCGGCGGAAGGAACGAAGCTCTCCAGGATGACGGCGCTCCGGGTCCGGGGGCAGTAGATCATCGCCACGGCCGCGCGGTAGAAGGCCATCTCTCCCGTGCAGGCCCCGTAGGTCCGGCGCGCGTTGGCGTACAGCTCCAGGAAATGGAGGACCGTCCCGTTTTTCTTCCTCGGGCGATAGGCCATCCGGTATTTATCCTGGCAAACCGTCTTCTTCGTCAGGATGGCGAAGTACGGATCGGGGTTGGGGTCGTACAAGGATTGGAGTTGGACCAGCCGGTCCTTGATGTGGCCCTCGCCCTGGGAGGCGTCCGCGTCCGAGAGCCTTTCGGCGTGGATGATCCGCCCGCCGCGCGCCTTGGCCTCGACATCCTCGAGGCGCGGCGTCGCGTCCGGGTCCGCGTCTCGAAAGGCTATCGCGTAATCGAAGGGAAGGTCGGCCTTGACGCCCCAGGACCGCAGGAGCGCGGCCAGCGGTTCCGGAGCGGCCTTGCGCTCCGCGGCGGCGGCGGAAGCCGGGAGGAGGCAGACGAACAAGAGAATTCGGTAATTGATTTCAGAATATATCACAATGGGAGCAGCCGGAGATCGAAGGGAGACACGATGATCGGATTTTCTCGAGTCGCTTTGCTGGCGTTGGCTTGCGGCGCGGCCTTTTCCTGCTCGGGCAAGCCGCTCGTGTCCCGGGACATCCGGATCGACGGTTCCACCTACGAATATCGGGCGTACCGTCCCTCCGTGCCGGGGCGATTCCTGTTCACGCCTCGAGACAAGGACAAAGGGACGAACTCGCTCGTGATCCTGGACGCGGGCGGCGGCGTCGTTTTCCAGAAGTCGTTCGGCGTCAACAAGCTCCTGCACGACTTCAAGAAGATCGAGCCCGGCCGCTACGGATATTTTGAAACGACGCTCGGCGCCTTGCGCGAGGAGGCCCGGAAGGGCGCGGTGCAATTCCGATTCCTCGACGAGGCGTTCCGGGAGATAACTCCCCGTCCGGTCCCCAACGACGACGCCGAGCTCGACGAGCATGACGTCGCGCGGAAGAAGAACGGGAACCTCCTGTTCCTGTTTTATCGCGAAAGCGGCAAAGACGGCCTCATCGACGCGGAAATCCAGGAGTGGGATCCCAAGGCCGGCAAGGTGCACACCTGGAGCAGCAAGGACTCTCTTCGCCCCGCCCGCGGCGCGGGGAGCGTGATGGACTACCTCCACGCCAATTCGATCGAGGAGGACGCCGACGGCGGCTTGATCCTCAGCTTTTGCGCCACGAGCGAAATCGTCAAAATCGCCTATCCGAGCGGGACAGTGCTCTGGCGCCTGTCCCATCGCGCCTGGAAATTCCCGAACGATCCTCTGAAAGGATTCCGGCTTCAGCACTCGGCCAGGAGGCTGGCCAACGGAAACATCCTGCTTTACGACAACGGCGGCGGCGGGCACGGCGACATCTCGCGCGCCGTCGAGTACAAGCTCGACGAGAAGGCCCGGGTCGCGACCATGGTCTGGGAACGCCGCGCGGCGCCCGACGCCCCGTTCCGGCCCGAGGACGGCTCGGTCCAGCGCCTATCGAACGGGAATACCTTGATCGGCTGGGGGGAGATGCCCGACAAGGATCGAAGCGGGACGCGGCGCATCCCCATGTTCACCGAGGTGGACCACGCCGGCAACGTGGTCCGGGAGCTGACGTCCCTCGGCTACCGGATCACCTACCGCGTCTCTTTCGAGGAGACTCCCTAGCCTAATAATTCAGCTGGATCTTCAGATAGTACAGCTGGTTGCGCGAGCAATTGCGGTTGTACACGTCGAAGATCATCGTCGGCCACAACGAGAAGCCTTTCAGGAAACGGCCCAGGTTGAACATCGCCACCGGGCCGACGGCGAGCGAGCGGCGCGCCGCGCCCACGGCCGCTCCGTCGCGGCGGTTCGGCTCCCCGAAGAACGCGCGGTGCTCCAACCCCAGACGCATCGGCACCCCGACCTGGAATTCCCGCGCGACGGCCAGGTTGTAGGTGAGCTCGTTGCCGGGGCGAACGCCGTTCTCCGTGTTGGGCATGCGGAAGGCGTACTGGGTCTGAAGGTCCACGTCGACCCGCTTCTCGTCGAAGTAGCGCGTGACGTAGAGGCTGGGCCCGAAGTCCCACTGCCCTCCTCCGATGTTGACCGCCTGCGTCTTGTCGAAGCCTCCCGTCGGGGCCTTGGCGAAGCCGAGCAGGCGCATGCGCCAGGGGCCGGGGTTGACCAGGGCGCCGCCTTCGAAGAAAGCGTCGCCGAGGCCGTAGCGCCCGGACCCGTTCTGCGATTGACTGACGACCGGGACGCTGGCGCGCAGCATCATCCTCCGCGTGTAGAGGCGCACGATCATCAGGAGCTGGCGGCTCGTCGCGGACTGAGGCCTTCCGTTCCCGTCGCGATCGACGAGGGCCGGCGAGCGGAGATAGGTCGGCCGGTTGTCGAACTGCAGGGTCCAGCCGCGCGCGGCGATCGGCGGCTGCTCGGCGGTGATGATGTTGTTGGCGGCGGCGGGCGCCGCGGTCAGAAGCAGAACCGCCAGCGCGACCAGCGGTCGATGCCGGTCGTGTAACAGTTTCATATCCGCCGTATTCTATGCCTTTGCCGCTCGCCGTGGATTCCTATTCAGGGCGCAGATTGGAATGGCCCCGCCTTGAGCGAGGCGCTATCCTCTTGGCAGTTGCGTTGCATGTCATTAAGGACGAACTCGACTGCGCGGCCCTGATGCTCGACAAAAAACCTGAGAACGACGCGCCGCGTGGCAACGATTCGGCCCGAAGGCCTCGCCACCATCTGGGACAGGACGGCCTCGTCTATTTCGCGGGGCTCATCGGGGGGCCGCCCTTGGATTGGGCGCTGGAGAAGGTCGCTCTGCGCGGGCCGGCGCTCGACTTCTCCTTGGTCAAGGCGTCGCGCCGCGTGGAGCTTCAAATCACGCGGGACACGGCGGGGGGGACGCGGCTCTCCTCCCGGGGACGCCGGGAGGACCTGACCGACGACGAGCGCGCCCTGATGGACGCGGTCTCCTCCGGGCTGGCCCGGACGGGGTTCGCCGACCTCCTCGCTCGCCTCAACCGGGACGCGCTGCTTTACTCCGATTCCGACGGCGGCTCGGTGCCTTCGCGCTTCGAGCGCTATTACCGGGTCGTCGACCATACGCCGCAGTTCTGGAAGTTCGTCTATCCCGAGGTCCGCTTCCTCGAGCAGGAGGTTCGTTTCGGCGCCCGCTACGCCCAGATCAGCCACGCGACGCTCGAATGCAACCTCAACAATCCCCGGCTCGAGGTGGCGCCCCTGCGCTTCTTCGCCGACGACTGCCGTCCCCGCTCGAAGGAGGGCAGCTATTCCTACACGGACACGAACATCGGCGAGGCGGACGTGGTGGGCGGGCGCACGCAGGAAATTCTGGGGCGTACGCTCGAGCGGGTGGCCCGGGAGGAGAAGCCCGCCTTCATACACCTGAAGACGACCTGCCTGCCCGAGCTCGTGGGCGACACCCCCATCCCGTTCGTCGCCCGCATCGAAAAGGAACTGGGCGTGCCGGTTCTGTGGACCTCGAAGACGCACAATTCGGGCCCGGTCTATGAAGCGATGGTCGAGCGCCTGCTCGGCGAGGTCGAGTTCCTCCCGGTCCGCGACCCCAAGGCCGTTCTCCTCGCCGGGCTCCCCTCGGAGGAGGCGCAGACAGAGGCCGTGGAGCTCTGCCGGAAGATGGGGCTGCGCGTGGTGGGCACGGTGTTCCCCAATCTGGATTTCCGCGCGTTCCCGGAGATCGGGTCGGCGAGCGCGGTCATCTGGTACAACCCGGTGGGCTGGGCGAAGATCTCGGACGGCGTCTTCCTGCGGCGCGGCCTGCGCGTGGTCCGCTATCACCCGCCTTTCGGCCTCACCGGGACCCGGGCCTGGATCGCGCGCATCCTCTCCGTGCTGGGCCTTCCTCCGTCCGCGGACGCCGAGGCGCTCTCCGCGGAGCCGGTCCTGGCCTCGCTCGAGGCCCTGGTCCCTCAGTGCCGCCGCCGCACCGTGGCGCTCGTCGGAGACACCGCCGACATCGAGCTGCTCGCCTCGCAGGGACGAGCCTTCGGATTCTCCGTGGCGGGCATGCTCTGCGACCTGGGCTTCAACGTGCGCTGCCTGGTCTGGAGCCCCGCGGCGGGCGCTTCGGCCCGCGCGCTCCGCCGGCCCAAGGCGGCGAGGGGCAACGGGACCATCGAGTTCGTCCCGTTCTCGTCGCGCGCCCGGCTCGACCGGATTCTCGCTCGGGGGACCGACCTCGTCTTCACCCACTTCAATCATGACCCGCGCCTGGAGGCGCACGGCCTGCTGGGCTTCAACGACAACGCCTTCGAGCCCGGGCTCGGGGGCCTGATCCGGACCGGACGCGGCCTCCTGACGAAGTGCGCCGCCCGGCCGTTCCCCCGGCACCGGGGCTGCCTGACGCCATGGAAAATATGACCACAACCGAAGCCCCTTGCGAGGCCGTGCGCCTTCCGTTCCTCAACGGAGTCTACATCGCGATCGACGCGCTGGCCGACGCCTACCTCATCGTCGACGGCCCTTACTGCGTCTTCACCAAGGCCGAGATGCAGTACTGCCACAACCTGCGCAGCCGCCTGCTTCCTCCGATCGGGCACCGCCGCGTCGTGCACACCGGCCAGGTTCAGGACCGCGAGGAGGTCAAGAGCCTGTCGACCGACCGGACCACCCAGGTCGACGGCATCTTCGCGGGAGTCTGCGCCCAGCCCGACGCGGGCATCGTGCTTTCCACCACGTTCGATTTTCATGAGCTGGTGGGCTTCCCCTTGAAGGAGATCACGCGCCGCCATGCGCGTTCCTCCGGGCCGCTGGTCTGCCATGTCCCCTCGCGCTCGCTCGGAGGCACCTGGCTCGAGGGCTACGCGCGGACATGCGAGGCGCTGGCCCGGAGCGTCACGCTGCGGCCGGGCCGGCGCAAGAAGAACTCGGCGGCGGTGGTGGGGTACCTGTTCGATCGAGACGAGCCCGACCACGCCGGGAACCTGCGCGAGCTGCGGCGGCTGCTGGGCGGCCTCGGCCTGCGCGTGGAGTCCATCTGGCTGTCCGGCGGAGGCCGCGCCGAGCTCGAGGCCGCGGAGCGCGCCGACTTGGTCATCTCCCTTCCCTACGCCCGCGAGGCGGCCCGGACCGTGGCCAAGCGGACGGGAGCGAAGCTCTGCGAGGTCGAACTGCCTCTCGGGCTCTCCGCGACCGAGCGATTCCTTCTGAAGGTCGCGTCCGCCGCCGGGCGCCGCAAGCAGGCCGGAGTCCTGGCCGGCTCGGAGAGCCGGGACGCGGTGCGCGACACGCAGGCCCATGCGCTGCGGATCATCGCCGGCCGGGGGGCCGACATCCTGCAGGACGACCCGCACCTGGACGCGCGGCTGCGCGAATTGTGCTCGGAGCTGGGGCTGCTCTCGGATCTGGAGCCTTCCGACGATACGAAGCGGCGGGTGTGCTTCGCCCCCACGGCCGAATCCTTCGGGCCCGAGGTCGTGCACGTGCCGATGGGCTATCCGAACTACATCGAGCATCCCGTCAGCGAGCGGCCGTTCCTGGGCTACACCGGCTTCCGGCACATGGTCGACCGCGTCGCCGCGGCGATCCTGCGCAGCGAAGCGTCGCAGCCCCCTCGATCATGAAGCGACCCCTGACGATCGTCGTCTACGGGAAGGGCGGCGTGGGCAAGTCCACGACGTGCGCCCATCTCGCGATGAGCTTCGCCCGGGACGGGCGCAAGGTCCTTCTCCTCGGCTGCGACCCCAAGGCCGACACGTCCCTGCGCCTCATGGGCGGCAGGCGCCCCGCGACCATCGTCGACATGGTGACCGGCCTCGAGGGGCAGAACTTCCGCGATCTGGTGATGACCAGCAGGCCGGGGCTCGACGTATTGGAGACCGGAGGGCCGCCTCCCGGGCAGGGCTGCGGCGGCCGCAGCGTGGCCACCCTCTGCCAGTATCTCGAGGATCACGGGCGCGAGCTCAGCGGCTACGACACGCTCATCTTCGACGTGCTCGGAGACCTCGTCTGCGGAGGCTTCGTGGCCCCGCTGCGCTTCGGCCTCGGACGCGACGTCTACATCGTCTCATCCGAGGAGACGGCGTCGCTGTTCGCGGCCAACAACATCGTGAAGGTCGCGTCCGCCCCTTACCACGAGGGCGTGTTCGTCGGCGGGATCATCTTCAACCTGCGGCAGAACGACGCTCGCCCCGAGGTTCTCGAGGCCTTCGCCGCGCGCCTGGGCGTGGGCATCACGGCCGTCATACCCCGCGACCCGGACATCCTCGACTCGGAGGAGAGCGGCCTGACCGTCTTCGAGCACGCGCCGAAGGGGCCGGCGGCGGCCCGCTTCCGCGCGCTGGCGGCGGCCATCGAGGCGCGCAAAGGGGCGGTGCCGGGCGCCTCGGTGCGGGCCATGCCGGCCGACGAGTTCGCCGAGTTCTCGCGCAGCCAGAGGGTTTACAGGAGATCGAAGTGAGCATGGAGAACAACATCGTCGTATTCGGGAAGGGCGGCATCGGCAAGTCCACGATCTCGTCGAACCTGAGCTCGATCTACGCGCTCCAGGGACTCAAGGTCCTGCACGTGGGCTGCGATCCCAAGCACGACAGCACGCTGGGGCTCGTCGACGGGGAGCTGATCGAGACCTTCATGGAGAAGTACACGCGCATATTCGGGGTGCGCGATCACGGCGAGCTCAAGCCCTCGGACCTCATCGTCAAGGGCCGCCTCGGCATCGACTGCGTCGAGGCCGGCGGGCCGGAGCCGGGCGTGGGCTGCGCGGGACGGGGAATCTCGCTGATGCTGGAAGCGCTTCAGGATCTCGGCGTGCTGAAAGCGGGCGGGTACGACGCGCGCATATTCGACGTCCTCGGCGACGTCGTGTGCGGCGGCTTCGCCGCGCCCCTGCGCAAGGGCTTCGCCGAGAAGATCGTCATCGTGGTCTCCGAGGAGCTCATGGCCCTCTACGCGGCCAACAACATCGCCAAGTCCGTGAAGACCTACTCCTCGAACGGCGTCTACCTCGCGGGCCTGGTGGCCAACCTCAAGGACGGCAAGGTGGAAAGGAAGAAGCTGGAGAAGTTCGCCGAGATATTGGGGACCAAAATACTGGAGTTCGTGCCGCGCGATCCGGCCGTGCGCAAGGCGGAGTTCGCCCGGAAGAACACGGTCGTCGAGATGGCGCCCAAGAGCCCCTTCGCGAAGAGCATCGCGTCGCTGGCGGCCAAGATTCTCGCCGTACGCAAGGAGGACTGCCCCATTCCGACTCCCATGGACGATCGCCAATTCTACAAGGGCTGGTGAGCGCGTGAAGAGCCAAGTCGAGCGTCACATCTCGGCGGGCCCCCGGGCGCTGGGCGCCCTGGAGAGCCTGCTGGGCCTCAAGACGGGGGACAAGAGCTGGAGGCTCGACGGAGCCTGCGCCTTGGGCCGGGAGAACCCGCGCGTGCGCCTGAGCCTGAAAAGCGGGGCGCACCGGCTCGTCGTCTATCTCCTGCCCCGCTCCGCTGCCGAGGCCGTCGTCCGCGCGCCCGGGCTCTCGCTGGCTCCCAAGGGAGCCGCGGGCCCGGCCGTGGATAAGCTGCTCAAGGTCTTCGCGTCCCGCCTCGGCGAGCGAGCCTTGGCCGACCTCGTGGGCGTGCTCGAGGCCGATCCCCAGACGTTCACGGAGGGCGTGACGCCCGGACAGGACGGGGACCGGGTCAAGGTGCCGTGCATCGGCCAGCCCATGCAGCTGCTCGAGGCGGGATGGCGGAACTTCTACGCGGACCAGGACTTCGAGGTCCTGCTGGGCGTGCCCTCCTGCTCGAGCGACAAGACGATCAACATCGAGTACGCCGACCTGGAGTGCTATTACGCGCGGCCGCGCCGCAGCTTCACGAAATGGACCTTCATGGATTGGCCCGAGGAAAGCGAGAACAACGAGGACAACGCCCCCGCCGACGGCAAGGTCGAGGCCGAAGGCGCTCGCGAAGGGAGCATCGTGACCGAGCTCGAGGAGCGGGACATGGTCATGGGCACCGGCGAGCGGGCGGACGCCCTGGTCGCGGAGGTGCGCAAGCGGGCCAAGCCCGGCGATTATCTGCTCTTCACGCATCTGTGCACGCCGATCATCATGGGCGAGGATTTCTCGGGTCTCGCGCGCCGCTGCGAAAAGGAGATCGGCGGCTCCTCGGTGAGCTGGAGCCAGAAGGATCGCGACGAGAACGACAACTTCGGCGATCATTTCCGCGCCCTGCTGGCCCGGCCCGGTTTTTTCGGCGAGCCGGGAGATCCGCTCTCCGTCAATCTCTTCCACTTCCCGCGGGGCGTGCGCGAGAACGAGCTGCGGCCGTTCCTCGGCGGGCTGGGGCTCACGATCAACATCAGCGTATTCCCGGATGTGAGCTTCCCGGCGCTCGAGCGCCTTCCCCGGGCGCATTGGCAGGTCTTCTGCGAGCGCAGCTCCTATCCGACCAAGGTCCACGACATGCTCGCCGGCACGCCGCGGACGGTCGTGCCGGTGCGCGCGCCTTACGGCATCGAGGGAACCCGGCGATGCCTGAGCGGCATCGCCGCGGCGGCGGGCAAGGAGGCTCGATTCGATAAAGCCTGGGCGGAGAAGATGGCCGCCTTCATGCCGTCCTGGGAGGAGATGCGCCGCGAGGCCGCCGGGTACCGGCTGGCCTTCGTGGTCTCGGAGGCGACCTTGCCCCGCC
>JAQTNG010000038.1 GCA_028714015.1 Elusimicrobiota bacterium
AATCCCTATCCAGAACAGCAGCGCCCGGTGCATGCGCAGCTCCGCGATGATTGCCTTCAGGTGGAAGTTTTCGACGGAGAGCCGTTGCCCCGAGGCCTGGGAGCGGTCGTAGGCGCGCTTCAATGTCACGTGTTCCCGTCTGATCGTACCGGCCGTCTCGACAAGGGTGTGGACCTTTTGGCTCACGTTCTCGGCCGCGGTCAGGACGGAGACGGCTTCGGGGGAAGACTTCGTCGCGAGCTGCGGCGGCCCAGGTTCCGGCGTGAATGGCGCGATGCCGAGATCCTCGGGCTTCATCTCAGCCGTGCATGATGAGGAAGGCCGCGAGGACGAGGAAACCTAAGACGACGATGACGCAGCCCGCATGGACGGGGTCCTTCATGCTAAAGCCACCGGGGGCCTTGAACTGGTGGCCGCATTTCGGGCACGCCGCAGCAGCCGTCGACACTTCGCTGGCGCACGACGGACACTTCGTCAGCACGGCGTCTTCTCTGTCGGAGGCGGCGGCGGTTCGGGCGGCTTCTCGTCGGCCTTCTTCTCGCGAGCGTCGATCATCTTGCGGTAGTGCTCGGCGCTCCGGCGTTTCGCGTCGCCCCTTCCCGCCTTCCCGCCCTTTCTGCCGAGAGAGACGGCGGCGGGATCTTTCTTCTCGCTCACCGCACCCATCCGGGCTCCGCGCCGGCCTTGCGCGCGGCCTCTGGGAGCGCGTCAACCTTGGCCTGGGCATCTCGCGCGCGCGTTCGGTATTGAAGGAGCGCGGCATCTCGCTGCTGCTGAAGGATCACGTTGACCGCGTTCGGACGCGTTCCGACGTTCACGACCGGGAGCGCGGCCTCGGCCTCGGCGAGAGCTCCCCTGGCACTGGCGAGTTCGCCCCGGGCCTCGGCGTTGCGCCGAGTCCACTCGACCTCGTCCGGTCCGACGGCGGCGCCGGCGGGCGCCTGACGTCTCACCATAGACATCCCAGCGGGTTCGACCGGTGCGCCGGCCACGGACAGAGTGCCGCCCTGGACGCCCTTGATGCCGAGCTTTCGCTCTCGAGCCACGTCCGCGAGTGTGCGGGTCCGCCCGGTTCCCGCGGCGACGACGGGCGTCTGTGCCGCGGCCGTCGAAGCGAGAAGAACTGCGAGCGAGAGAACGATGGTGTTTCTCATGCCCTGAACATAGTGCCGTACGCAAGCGCTTGCAAGGGGAATCCTCACGTTGGCGGTCGGCGAACCGAAGACTGGCTAGCACGCCCCCGACGAGCTGAGCCGCCAGGGGGGGCCACTCTGTGCCCCCGGATCAGGCGCCCGGCTTCTTCCGACGTGGACCTTTCGTCTTCAGACGCTTGACCGCGGAGTCGACGATCTCTATGGCGATCTCGGCGACCTCATCGGAATCAAAGTCATGGCCGGAGCCACTTTCCGCGCGATCAATCAGAATCGCCGCAGCCGCCTGGAGTGCGGGGCCCATGAGTTTCACACGGAGATCTTCGTCCATTTCGTCCTCCGAGGCTCGATTCTAAGAGGGGCGGGCAGATCTGCGGGGTCGGTATACTCGGCGCATGCCCGAAGGTAGACGGATCTTCCGATTCAGGCTTTCGGGCCAGGGGATCTCCCCTGAAACAGTAGAAGTATCAGAACTGATCGAAATCCTTGAGGCGGTTCGCGATGCGGTCACATCACTTATGCCGACCTACGAACCAGAGACGAAAAACGGCGCCGTCTTTAGCCTCGTCGAAATCACGAAGGAAAGCCTCGGCTTCGTCTTCAAGTCTTCTGTGCCTAAGGAAGCCGAGAAAGCCGTCCGAGCGGTGACGCGCGCGATCAAGAGCGGCAATCTCGGTCATATCCCCGCAGGATCGGCCAGGGGCATCTCGAGAATAGCGAGCGTGACGAAGCGGAAACGAGCCACCGCGTCGTTCATGCCCGCAAGGAGACAGACGGTTCTCGCAGAAGTAACGCCAGGGAGTGTCTTCACTCAGGCTCTGGAGATCGACGGTGCTACCGCAACTCTCTATGGGAAGGTCGAGAAGGTCGGCGGAGCGACCCCGAAGGTAACGCTTCGCCTGTCCAAGGAGGACATGCTCTTTTCGTGTGACGCCTCCGAAGAGATCGCCAAGGATCTCGGGAAGCGACTCTATGAATGGGTGGGCGTAGAGGGCAGCGTCACGTGGCGATCGTCTGACCTCGCCGCGGCGTCCTTCCGCATCGCGAAGATCCTCCCCTATCGGGAAGAGAATCTATCCGAGGGCTTCCGTGAGCTTGCCGCTCTCATCGGTCCAACGTGGGCCAACCTGAACGTGATGGATACGTTAGAGGAAATTCGGGGCGACTAGAGATCCAAGGTAGGAGCGTTGATTGCCAGGCGTCGTCTGCTTCGACACGATGATCATCGTCTGGGGCGTGCTCGGTCTCGCCGAAGACTCGGCGCTCGACTTGCCTGGGAAATGCCGTCATTTACTCGAAACGTGTGAAACCGAGAAGACGATGATCCTGGTCCCGTCGATCGTTCTCGGTGAGCTGCTCATCCGTGAACCTCCCGAGAAACACCAGGCAATTATTGAGTCAATGTATAAGCACTTCCAAGTCGCTTCATATGATCCAGCGTCCGCCCGGCAATTCGCCGAGATCTGGCGTAAACGAAATACAGACGGCACGGTGGCTAGCCTGAAAAAGGCGACTAGGCTGACAAAGGCGGCCTCCAAGGCCGAGCTTCGTGCAGACACGATGATCGTCGCGACGGCCATCACTCATGGCGCTCAGCGGATCTATACGCACGACAAGAGGATGCAGAGACTTGCCGCCGGTTTCATCGAAGCGCTGGACGTACCCGAAATTCAGAAGACGAAACAGGCTGAGCTAGGCGAGGATCTAGGCATTCGCCTCGAGGAGCCTCCGGCGAAATCCATGAGGTTGATCCCCGGCGGTAAGACCGAAGCTTCCTAGACCAGCTTCTTGGCGATCTGCTCGTCGAGGATCTCGCGGACGGTCAGCGGCACGATGACCCGGTGTTCTTTCCGGAAGAACCGGTCCGCCTCGGTCAACGCGTCGGAGGAGAAGTCGAACGAGACGAAGAAACCCTTCTTCCGTTCCGTCCGAATCATCGCGGCCTCGAATGCGTCGATGTCCGGGCGCCCCGCCTTGTCCTTCTGCTTCACCTGAACCGGATACCAGTCGTCCATGAAGCCCAGCTCGGCGTTGGGGCCGCCCTTCGTCGGCACGGCCGACACCGGGAAGATTCTGCCGTCGATTCCCATATCCCCGACCTGAGCCTTGTTCGGGATGCCGCCCAGTGCGATGACGGCCCAGTTCTCGAACTCGAACGGCGGGATCTTTCGAAGCCGCTCCTCCGTCCATGGCAGGTCCCGGACGATGAAACCACGACCGGCCTTCCAGGCCCGCTCGTCTTCCGGTAGCCCGCACACGTCACGGAGTCGCTTCGCCATGACCCGACACGCCGTAGGCGAGACATCGATACCGATCCATTGCCGTTTGAGGTTCTGCGCGGCCACCAGCGCAGTACCGCACCCGCAGAACGCATCGAGAACGATGTCGTTCTCATTACTACTCGTCTTGATGATTCGGTCAAGGAGCAGGAGCGGCTTCTGTGTCGGATAACCGAGCCGCTCCTGAGAGAGATTGTGGAGAGGCGGAATGTCCGTCCAAATATCAGAGAGAGGTACGCCCGGCAAATCCTTCGGGTAGAGCTTCAACCGGGGCATGCCGCCGGCCTTCTTCGGCCAGTGAATTCTGCCCTGCGCGTCGAGCTCGTCCATCCGGTCCTTGGTCATCGCCCAGCACCGTGACGGTGGCGGACGAAGGCCCTTCCGCTCATAGAGCTGTCCGCTGGAAGCGCGCTGCATCGAGGCGGTGAGATCCCGGCGGGCGTACTTTTCTCCCTTCTCATCTACCTGATCAAAAAAGGTATCGATGTACTCGTCGTCATAGGGCACGTGTTGCTGGTGCCACGTGAACTCCTCAGAGCCCACGTAAAAGAGAATGGAATCGTGGACTCGCGCGTAGTTCTGGACGACATTCGCGTGCGCTGACGTTCGCTTCCAGACGATCTCACCTTGGAAGAAGTTCTCCCCGAGAAGCTGGTCGAGCATCACCTTCACGTAGTGCGAGGCGTGCCAGTCGCAGTGGTAATAGAACGAGCCCGTCTTCTTCAGGACGCGGGCCAGCTCCACGCACCGCGGACGCATGAAATCGATGTAAGCCTCGGTCGAGGCGTGTCGATCCTCGAAGGACCGTTTCTCCTTCGTTTCGCCCCAGAAGACCTCGTAGCTCTGGTTCGAATTGAAGGGCGGGTCTATGTAGATCAGGTCAACGCAGGCGTCCGGGAGCTTCCGGAGCTGGTCAAGGCAGTCGCCGCAGTGAATGATTCTGGTGTCGACCAGCGCTGACGGGCGAGCCATCAGTGACCTGGGGCTTTCCGCCGGCTGGCGCGGCCAGGCCGGTGCTTCTTCAGGCTCCTCGCGTTGAACCGTCCCTCGTGGAGCGTGGCGCCCTCGAACCAAACGCAGATCCATTCATCCGGGTGGTCGGAGATCGCCCTGTGCTGGATCGTCATGGGGATTCCGCCCGACTTCAGCTCGACGACGTCGCCCGGCTCGAAGTCCTCCTGGTCCACGAAGGCCCTCCTCCAGACCGGCCACGATCTGGCCATGGTTCGCGTCGTCTCGCGCCGTGTCGTCCGGCGCCGCCCGTAACCCACTCAATCCGCGTCACATAGTGGCGGGGCCGACGGGGCTCGAACCCGCGACCTCAGGCGTGACAGGCCTCTACAGGTCCCGCTACCCCCTCCGTTTATTGACGATTCCGGCCGAAGCGGCGCTCCTTCACGCCCCCTGACCGGGGTGATTTGGCTACGGTATGGCCACGGTTCACGGGTACGAGTCGGTCCAGCCGCGCCCCCTGAGCCTTGCGCGTGGCCCATTCCTCGGCCGCGCGGCGATCGCTCTCGTCGTAGTGGGCGGCCACGACACGGGCGGAGGTGTGCCCCATCCCCTGCCCGACCCTCCGGAGGCTCTCCCCGCGCTCCCGGAGGAGCGTCGCCGCCTCGTGACGGAGCCAACCGAGCCCGCCTCTACGTGGCAGGCCCGCGGCGCCACACGCCGCCCACAGGCGCTTCCGGAGGCTGAGGCGATCAAGTGCCCGTCTCGGCTCCCCGAGGGCCAGAAACGGGGCCTCAGGCGGGAGGTTGGCCACGGTCGCGGCGTAGGGCCGGAGCGCGGCGAGGAGGGCGGAGGAGACGGGCACCCACTTCTCGTGGCTCCCCCCCTTCCGCCTCGAGAGGAGGACCCGGCGCCCCTTGAGATCGACGTCGCCGACGGCCAGGCGCCGGAGCTCGGACTCCCTACCGTTCGTCCTGAGGACGAGCTCGGCGAAGGTGCGCTCGACCGTCCCGAGTGGCATGGCGGCCAGGAAACGCAGGAGGGCGGACTTCCCCACCGTCCGCGGCGCGCGCTTCGGGACGTCGACGTGGATGTCCGGCGGGACTGGGAGGCCGGCGCGCTTGAGGACGCCCCGGACGATCATCACCGCCTTGGCGATCATGCCGCCCTTGCTCTTCGGGCTCCGGAGGCTGAACCACTGCGAGAAGTCCTCGAGGTCGCGCGTCGTCAAGGCGGCCGTATGCCCGGGCCCGCCCCAGGCGACCCAGAGCGCCTTGTGCTGCTCCATCTGCGCGATCGTGAGCTCGGCGCGCCGCCGCTTCTTCAGGCCGTCGATTCGATCGTCGAAGGCGCGCTCGAGCGTGACGTCGACGTAGGAAGCGACGGGGTCCGGGAGCCCGAGCGCGGCCGCGGCCTTCCGCGCGCGGAGCTGGTTGCGCGCGCGCTCGGCCTCGAGCTTCGAGCCGAACGTTTGAACGCGCCGGACGCCGTTGATCATGATCCGGATCCGGTGGCGTGCCGGTTTGCGCGGGCCCTTCGGAACGAACGTCACCGCGTCGACGTAATGGGTCATGCGAGGACCATGGCAATGAGGAGTAGCCCGACGAGAATGGCGCTGACGAGCAAGGACGGCGATCGCACGTCCGTTTTATGACCTCTCCCCTTCCACGATCTTCAGCACTTTCGCGATCACGTCGACCTCCTCGTCGTCCGTCTCGATGGGCGGGAACGTCGGGTTGTCGGCCTTCAAGATCAGGCCGCCGCCTTTCTTTTTCCGGAAGATGCGCTTGACCGTGCTCTCTCCCCCGATGCGAACGACAGCCGTCTCCCCGTCTCTCGTTTTCGCCTTGCTGTCGACGAGAAGCAGGTCCCCGTCGTGGTACGTCGGCCACATCGAATCACCGAAGAGCCGGATGACGTAGCGACCGGGTGCGTAAAGATGATTGAGCAGTTCGTACTGCTCGTCCTGGAGCTTCTCGGCTTCACGCGGGTCTCCCCCGGCGACGATGGCCTCGATCGGGACGGGTCGCGAGTGCACGGGCCGGAAGTCGTCATGGTCTTTCGGGGCAACGATCTCGATGCGGGATGTCGTCCCGCTCACGAGCTCGTCGACCTGTACGCCAAGAGCATCCGCGATGCTCTTTAGCACCGGGAATTTCGGCATCTCGATCTTCCCCGTGAAGATCTGATTGAGGTGGCCCGGGTCTACCCCCGCGAGTTTCGCAAGCTCGCGCTGGGTTTCAACGCCGTGGGCCGCCATAAGCCGCTCCAGATTCCTGCGCAGGGACATCTCGTCGTAGAGCATCGGCGCTAAGTGTTATTAGCGCAAACGTTTAGCTGCATATGATAATTTTCCTTGACAGAGTAAGAATCCTTACCCATATTAATAAACATGAACACGGACTTCGCCCAGCAACTCAGGAGGCTGCGAACGGCCCGCGGCTGGAGCCAGAGGGAACTGGCGCGGCGGTCGGGCGTCCCGGCCGGCCACATCTCCCAGATCGAAAGCGGCCACATCAAGAGCCCTGGATTGACCACGGCCCTGAAGCTTTCGGTCGCTCTCGGAATCAAGAAGGGTCTGCTCGACGGGAGGGCAGCGTGAGGCTCGCCCGCTACGCCGACGGCGCGTACCTCGTCCCCGGCACCGAGCTGCTCTGGCTCGACGTCGAGGGCCACGGCACCGTAGGCGTCCGCTCGCGCGAGGCATATCTCCACGCGGACGGGACGCTCGAGCCGGGCGTCCTCGAGTCGCCGGTCCGGACGGAGCTCCACTGCTATCGCTTCCCCGACGAGCCCGTCCGCTTCGGCCCGCTGGTGTGCCGAGCCTGCGGCGACTCGGGCAACTCGCAGCGGCACACGTGGGGACCGTGCGAGGCCTGCAACGGGTACGCCGAAGAGAAAAACCTTCACGTCTGCGCGCTCTGCGGCGAGGTCTCGGAAGAAGTCCTTCCCTGCGCGCCGCGGGAAACGCTGAACCACGAACTGCTCCTCAGGCATGCCCACGCGACCTGTGCTGTCGAGGCCGAGGTCGCCCGCATCCGTTCTGAGGAGCCGTCCCTGGTGGGCCTCGGGATCTGGTGACCGTCATGCCTCCCAAGGTGCGCTCCGCCGAGATCCCGGTCCATACGGGCGGTTCGTATCCGGTGCAACTCCGCCTCCCTCTGATGGCCCGCGAGACGCGTCCGAACGGACTCCCCTCGCCTAACCCCGATATCGTCGAGCCGTTCCGCCTCTTTCTCACGAAACGGTCAGCCGCGACCGCGAAGGACGTGGCGGCGGCGACCGGAGCGCGCTCTTCGCGAGTCCACGAAGAGGACGAGGGGCGCGTCGTCCATTCGACCGGGACGAGTCTCGCGCGGTTCCTCACGCTCCCGGCGCGGGACCAGCGCCGGTTCCTCAACGCGCTCTGCGACCTCGCCGCCCTCCCGCCTTACGCGGAGGACGAGCGCGACATGGACGACTCGCTGGTCGGTATGGCGGGCGGGCGATGAACGCCGCCCTCTACCGCCTGCGAGCCGAGTCCTACCGTCACATGGCGATCTCGTGGCGGACCGTCTGTGAACGGACGATGGCCGAGCTGGCTGAACTAACGGCCCTGCTCTGTGAGATCGAGGCCGACCGCCTCGAGTACTTCGAGGCCCATCCGTGAGCGATGTCCTCTCGCTCGTCTCATCGCTTCAGGTCGAGGTCCGGCGCCTCTCGGCACGCATCGACGACTTCGAGCGGCTTCGCAGTGGACCCGACCTCGACCGCGTTTTCTCCGTCGCCGAGACGGCACGCGCGATCGGCAAGGCGCCATCGACCCTCCGCCACTGGCTCGGCGACGCGCAGCTCTTTGATCGTCACCAGCTCGCGGCCCTCGTGCGGAAGGACCCGACGAACCACTGGGTCTCGTCGCCACGCCTCATCGCGCGCTGGAAACAGGTCGCGTTCCGCGCCCTCCAGGAGCTGGCCAGGTGAGCACCGCCGCGGCCCTCGCGCCCGACCCCGACTTCCATGTCGATCTCGAGTACGCCTTGCTCTGCGTCGACTGCTCGCACGTCTACCAGATCCCGCGCCAGACCTGCCCTGCGTGCGGCTCGGGCTCTGGCCTCCAGCTCGCAAAGATCCTCGACGCCGAGCGAAACCGCGAACTCGTGCGCGGACTCCGTGCGCTCTCGAAGCTTCTCGTCTGGGCCAAGCGCCCGACGAAGCCGCGGGTCGCGCGTTCGGTCGAGACGCCGGCGGTGACTTCGTGACGCCCGGCCGCTTCTTCATCGGGGTCGTCGTCGCGTTGATCGTCTTCGGTGGATTCATTCTCCTCCTGGCCGTTTTGCAGCACTGGCTCGAGGACGAGAGCGGGCCTCCCGATCCGCCCACGGGCGACGTGCCCCACATCCCGCCTGACATGAGGTCGCGATGAACTATCTCACCGCAACGCCGAACGTGTCGGCCTCATGCCCACCCGGAACCTGCGCCCTTGCCGACGGTTCCTGTTGGCCGTGCCTGCCGAACCAGGCGGGCGCACCGCTCGCGGTCCCGACGCTCAGCGAATGGGCGTTGATGGTGCTCTTCGCCGTGCTCGCGCTCACGGGCGCGTGGAGAACTCGATGAGCGGCACCGCACGCTCCCCGCGCTACACGTGCGAGACGTGCCGGGATTCGGGGTCTGTCTGGGACCGGCACGCCGTCCGCGTGAGCAACGACCCCGAGGCGGTCGGCGACTTCGTCCCGTGTACCGCCTGCGACGGCAAGTCCCGACTCGCGGGCGAGATCGACGAACCGGCGGCCATCGAAAAAACGCTCGCGGAGACGGCATTCGCTTGCCGCGCTTGTGGTCCGCGCGTTGCCGTGGACGAGGACGGCTGCTGCGTCACATGTGGACGGGACACGACAGAAGAGGAAGTCCGCGAGCCGTTGGCGCGGAACACGCGATGAGAGACGACGGCACCTTGTGCGCCGACTGCAAACGCGAGTACCCCGATGAACTGACTGCGCCCACCCCTCGCACCCCCGCTCCGGATCTCGTGACGTTCGTCAACCGCGCGCTGCGCCAGTCGCCGCAGAAGCGTCACGTCCTCTCGGAACTGATTCTCGTCCCCGCGATCCTCAGGGCGTGGGCGGGGAGGAACTGATGCAAGCCGTCATCACCGGGACGATCGTCCTCGCCCTCCTCTGCGCCGCCCTCGCAATCGTCGCTTTCCGAAACCGCTTCTCTAACTAACCCACAAAGGAGAGCAGTGCCATGCATGTCGCGCGGGAGCGTCCCCACGAACGCGAGCGACTTCATCGGTGGTATCTCGCGAACACCGAGAAGGTGAAGGCTGCGGCTCGGGAATGGGCGCTCGAACATCCCGAGAAGGCACGCGAGGCGGCGGCCCGGTGTCGAGCACGCCGACGCTCGAAGCGCCGTGACGATCTTCGCGCCTGGCGGGCCGCGAATCCCGAGAAGGCTCGTGAGTTGAGCCGAGAAGGCTCTCGGCGACGTCGCGCGACGAACCCGGAGCGCTCGCGCGAGGAGCAGCGCGCGTGGCGCGTCGCCAACCCTGGCGCGACCCGAGAGACGTATCGCGCGTGGCGACTGGCTAACCTCGAAAGGGCGCGCATCCTGAACAGGGTCGGATCAAGCCGCCGTCGCACGCGTAAACGCGGTTCGGGCGGCTCTCATACCGCCGCCGAGTGGATCGCCCTGTGTTGGGCATCGGCGTGGCGCTGCGCGTACTGCGGCGACGTGCTGAACGAGAAGACGGCTCAGCAGGAGCACAAGGTGCCGATCTCTCGGGGCGGCTCCGACGATATCGAAAACATCGCCCTGTCGTGCAAGTCCTGCAACTCGCGGAAGCACTCAATGACCGACGTCGAATTTCTACAGAGAAGGAGTGTTTTATGAAGGTTCGTGAGAACGAAGGCAACTTCACCCCAGCCCCTCAAGGCTTCTTCCCCGCGGTGTGCTGCGACATTGTCGACAGGGGCATCCAGGACGGCCCCTTCGGCCCGAAGCACAAGGTCGAGATTTGGTGGCAGCTCTCCGAGAAGGATCCCGCCACCGGGAAGCCGTTCCTCGCGCGCCGCCGGTACAACGCCGGGCTCGGCTCGTCGACAAAGCCGTCGGACCTCCGCCGCGACCTCGAGACGTGGCGGAACCGGCCTTTCACGAAAGAGGAGGCGGCCGACTTCGACCTCGACGTCCTCCTCACGAAGAACTGCCAGCTCCAGATCGTCCACAAGATCAAGGACGGCGGAACGTTCGCGAACGTGACGATGGTGGCGCCTCCGACGAAGGGGGCCACGCCTCTCGTCGTGGCGGGCTACACGCGGGTCGCGACAGCGCCGGCGGCCGCGGCCGGGAACGGTGGAACGCCCGCCGCCGGCGACGACGACGACGACGACGTCCCGTTCTGAGGCAGTTATGGGAAGCCAGGGACACCTCCACGAGCTCCCGGACGGGACCTTCCTCCCGCGCGTGACGAGCATCCTCGATGCGATCAGCAAGCCTCGGCTGATCCCGTGGGCCGCGCGGAAGGAGCGGGAGCTCGTGGCCCGCGTTGCGAGCGAGCTGGCAGGGCATTGGCCCTCGAGCAAGGCGCTCACGGCCGGGGCCTTTCACGACACGCTCCTCGGCGGCCTCGGCAGCGCCGCGCACGAGGTCCTCCTCGCCGAGGCCGGCGACATCGGCTCGGCCGTTCACGCGCGCATCGAGTGGTCGCTCCGCCGCGAGCTCGGCCAGCACGTCGAGACGCGCCCGCCGCTCGATCGCATCGAGGCCATGCACGGGTACCGCACGTTCAAGGCCTGGCGGAAGAGCGTCGAGCTGAAGCCCATTCACATCGAGGACCGCGTGTGGTCGCGCCGGCACGGCTACGCCGGAACGATGGACCTCTACTGCGAGATGACGCTCCCCGACGTCGGGCGCGTACCCGTCCTTCTCGACTGGAAGACGTCCAAGAGAATCTACGGCGAGTCGGCGCTCCAGAACGCGGCCTACCTTGAGGCGCTCGTCGAGATGGGCCACGCGAAGCACCCCTCGTGGGGCGCCATCCTGCGGATCCCCAAGACGGCCGACCAGGCCGAGTGCGAGATGAAGGTTCTCGGGCCCGAGACGCAAGCGGCCCGGTTCCGGGCCTTTCTCGCGGCGTTCGAAATCTGGCGCTGGCAGCAGGAGCAGGAGGCGACCTTCAAGCCGGTCGTCCTGCCGACGCCCGCGCGTCCCTCACAACCCATCGGCGAAGAGTTCGCCTTCGCATAGGAGCCCATCGTGCGCATCGTCAAGATCCAGATCGACAACATCCTCGGCCTCGAACACCTAGACATCGCGCCCGGCGCGCTGACCGTTGTCGAAGGAGCGAACGGAACCGGGAAGACGTCCGTGCTCGAAGCGATCAAGGCCGGCCTTGGCGGCGGCCGCGACGCGACGCTCCTCCGGAAAGGCGCGAAGGAAGGCCAGGTCGTCCTGGTCCTCGACGACGGGACGGAGATCACGAAGCGGGTGAAGGCGGACGGAGCCGCGACGGCCACCGTGAAGCATCCGACCTTCGGCGCGATCGCAAAGCCTCAGTCCTACCTCGACAAGCTGGCCGACGCGCTCTCGGTCAACCCGATCGCGTTCCTTGCGGCACCGCCGACGAAGCGCGCCGCCTGGCTCCTCGAGGTCCTTCCGTCGAAAGTGACAGACGAGGACCTCGCGAAGGCCGGCGTCACTGCGCTCCCGCCGGCGTCCGTGGACGGCCTGCAGCGCATCGAGGCGGCGCGCAAGGCCGCGTACGACGAGCGCACGGGCGTGAACCGGACGTCGAAGGAGAAGCGCGCGACGATCGCCCAGCTCGAGGCGGCCCTGCCCCCCGACTCCGGCGCGGATCCGCGCCAGGAGACGGCGACGGCCGATCAGGACGTGTCGAGCCTCAATCGCGAACTCGCCACCAAGCTCGAGAAGGTCCGCTCGGACGAGGCCGCGGACACGAAGGCGGTGAACGCCGAGACCGACGCCGCGATCCGCAAGCTCGAGGCCACGCGCACGCAGGACCTGGCGGCCATCAGTGCCAAGTCGACGTCGAGACGCGAGGAGGCCGCCGCCGAGATCCAGCCGAGGATCGACGAGGCCACCGCGCGCGCCGCGGCCGCCCGCACGCGGGCCGAGCGGTACGCCGCCGACCAGCGCTCGCGCACCTTCATCGCCGAGCACCGGGAGGCGGTCGAGGCCCTCGAAGAGAACGCGTCCCGACTGACGGCCACGCTCGAGAAGCTCGACGCACTCAAGGCGGCCGCCCTGGCGAACCTCCCGATCAAGGGCGTCGAGGTCCGGGACGGCGAGGTCTACGTCGACGACATCCCGTTCGACCGCGTGAACCGAGCCCGCCAGATCCGCGTGGCGCTGAACGTCGCGCGCCTCCGGGCTGGCCAGCTCGGGCTCGTGTGCGTCGACGGCCTCGAGTCGCTCGACGCCGATACCTTCGCCCAGTTCGAGAAGGCGGCCGAGAAGAGCGGCCTTCAGTTCGTCGTCAACCGCGTGACCCAGGGTCCGCTCACGGTCAGGGCGGGAGGAGCGGCGGCGTGATCGGACTTCCGAACGCGGGCGAGATCCACGTCCCGCGAGCGCGCAACGGCGATCCGAACGGACCGGTGAACACCTGCGCGGGATGCGGCGAGGCGCTGCCTCCTCGCGAACGGAAGTGGCTGAAGAAGCTCGGGAGCTACGACGGTTCCTGGCGCGACGAGGACAACCGGCACACGGTCCTCGACTGCCTCCGAATCCTCGCCGCTCGCGTGGGGCGCTCGTGAAGAGGACGGTTCGCCGCCGCATGTGCGAGGACAAGGTCCGCTACCACGACGAGCGCGCGGCCGAGCGCGAGGTGACGCTCCTCGGCAAGGCGGGCTTCCGGATGAAGACGTACCGCTGCAAGCGGTGCGGCGCCGTGCATCTGGCGACCGTGAGGGAGCAGCCGGCCGCTCCGCAGCAACTCGCAACGGGCGTGACCTCGTGACGAAGTCTCTTCGGCTCGCCGAGGACCTTGCGCTCCCGCTCGACGCGGTCACGCAGACGTTCGGGATCCTCGCGGTCCGCGGCGCCGGCAAGTCGAACCTTGCCGCGGTCATGGCCGAGGAGATGTTCGATGCCGGTCTCCCGTTCGTCGTCGTGGATCCCGTCGGCTCCTGGTGGGGCCTCCGCTCCGAGCTCGCGATCCCGATCTTCGGCGGCCGTCACGCGGACGTCCCGCTCGAGAAGACGGGAGGGGCCCTTGTCGCGGACCTCGTCGTCGGGCAGCGCCTCACGTGCGTCCTCGACGTCTCGGAACTCTCGGAGGGCGACAAGACCCGCTTTCTGATCGATTTCGCCGAGCGCCTCTACCGGCAGAACACCGAGCCCCTGCACCTCTTCCTCGAAGAGGCGGACGACTTCTGTCCGCAACGCCCGTTCCACGAACAGGCCCGGTTGGTCCGCTCCTGGGAGAACGTCGTCCGGCGCGGCCGCGCGCGCGGGCTTGGGATCACGATGATCACGCAGCGTTCCGCGGCCCTGAATAAGAACGTCCTCACGCAGATCGAGACGCTCTTCGTTCTCCGGACGACGTCGCCGCAGGACAGGAAGGCGATCGAGGGCTGGGTCGAGTACCACGGCCAGGCCCGCGAGGTCCTCGAGTCGCTCTCCTCGCTCGCCGCCGGCGAGGCGTGGGTGTGGTCCCCGTCCTACCTGAAGACGATGAAGCGGGTCCAGGTGCGGCGCCGGCGGACGTTCGACTCCGGCGCGACCCCGAAGAGCGGCTCGAGCCGGAAGCCGGCCACGCTTGCCGACGTCGACCTGGGCGCGGTCACGAAGGCGATGGCCGCCACGATCGAGCGCGCGAAGACGGAGGACCCTCGCGAGCTGCG
Source organism: Elusimicrobiota bacterium (assembly GCA_028714015.1). Lineage (GTDB taxonomy): Bacteria > Elusimicrobiota > Elusimicrobia > UBA1565 > UBA9628 > GWA2-66-18. The sequence continues at coordinate 14,224 of JAQTNG010000038.1, forward strand.
CCGCCGGATCGCCGAGCTCGAGCGCGAGCTGAAGGCGAAGCCGCAGCAGCGCGTCGAGGTCCCGGTCCTCAAGGCGAAGGACCGCGCGACGATCGAATGGGCCGCTTCCCGCCTCGAACAGGGCGTTGAGAAGGCCCTGCTGATCGCGAAGGTGGCCGCGGACCTGCGCGCGGCGCTTCAAGGAACCAACGCCAGCGGAGTCGCGTCCGCACACACGGCGAGATCCGATGCTCAGCGAGTCGGTAGAGACAGCGGTGCTCCCCGCGAAGTCCTCGGAAGTCGCCCTTCCCGAGGACCTCTCCACACAGGAGTCCCGACCGTCCCGAAGGGTGGAAGGCCCTCCCCGTCCACTCTCGGCAACTCGGGCAAGCGCCGAATCCTCGTCGCCCTCGCGCAGAGCCCCGACGGCCTGACGAAAACGAAGCTCTCGCTCCTGACGGGGATCTCGCAGCGTGGGGGCACGTGGCGCACATACCTCGGCGAGCTGCGCAGCTCGGGCGCCGTGGCGGATATCCCTGGCGGCCTCGCGATCACGGACGCCGGGATGAAGCTCCTCGGGAACGGCTGGGCCCCTCTTCCGACCGGCGAGGCGCTGATCGACTTCTGGCGCGCGCGCCTGGGCGAGTCCGGGAAGCGCCGCCTCTTCGACGTCCTCGTGTCGGTCTACCCGCGCGCCCTCTCGCCGGCAGAGGCCGCCGAGCGCAGCGGGATGGAGACCGAGGGCGGGACGTGGCGGACGTATCTCGGCGAGCTGCGCGGCCTCGAGCTGGTGACCGGCCGCGGCGAGCTGCGCGCCAGTGAGGACCTCTTCTCGTGAGCGCCTCGCACTGTCGCTCGTGCGGTGCCCCGATCATCTGGGCCGAGACCGTCAACGGGCGCCGGATGCCGCTCGACGAGGATCCGGATCCGGACGGGAAATTCGTCCTCGACGAAACGCGCGAACCGCCTCTCGCGACGTTCGCGCCGACCGACCCGGGAGAGCGGTTCCAGAGCCACTTTGCGACGTGTCCGGACAGCGACAAGCACCGGAGGCGCCCATGACCGAGCCCTGGGCCGAGACCCAAGGGATCTATCCGACCAGGAACGAGATGAGCGTCGCCGCGGAGTGGAGGAAGGCCCCCCCTGAAAAGCTCGAACACCTCGTCGCCTCGATCCCGGTCCAGACGCTCCTGCGGTTCCTACGCGCGGCGGAGGACCTGGCCGAGTTTCGGGCCGCGTTGTCGCGCCGGCGCGAGCTGCTCGCGGCCGAATGGCACGACGCCGCGGACGTCGGTGAGCTGAATGAGATCCAGGCCTGGCTGAAGAAGAAGTCGGCCGAGCTGGCGCAGCCAGAGGCGATCTCGTGAGCGCTCGCCCATTCCCGCCCGAGGACTACGCCTACCCCGACGGCCGGAACCGCCGCATCCGCGAGCTGGAGGTCGCCCTCCTGGAGACGAACGACGCCAACGCCAAGTTCAGGGAGTGCGCCGAGCTGCTCGCCGACGTTGTCGAGCGTGACGTTCGCGAGGTTCATCCGGGCCACACGGCCTTCGATCTCGGATGGGTGTCGCCCGCGTGGCTCCATCGCGCGCGGGCTGCGCTAGCGAGGCTTCGACCATGATCCTCGCCTTCTCCTACGCGGGCTCCCCGCACGACGTCGCGCTGCTCATCCGCTCGCGCGGCCTGGTGGATGCGACGGCGGCCGCGGATCGCGTGACGCGACGCCTGGTACGACTTCTCCTCGAGCTGGCGTCTTCCAGAAAACGCCGAACCCGGTCGGTCGCGCGCAGCCGGGCGTCGGGCACCGTCGAAGCGCCTGCCCGCGTGGAGCGTGCACGTAAGACCGGCAGGAGGCGCAGAAGAAGTTCTCCTCGTCGGGCCGAAACGCCCCTGCCGGTGCCGACGAATCGTGTGCCTGACCCACTCCCGCCATGTCCTGAGCCTACCGCGGCCCGGCCAGTCATCGATCCGAAGAAGGCTCGCTTCGACGAGTGGATGCACGAGACGGAGGAGAAGCGCGCGGCCGCCGGGCGGGAGTCGGTCGCCTCACTCGGAGGCGACGTCGAGGACGTTCCGCTCGCGACAGCGATCGAGAGGCGTTCATGAGGTTTACCGACATCGAAGGAGGTCCCGTGTCCACAACCGAATACCAGACCATCCCGCTCGCCCGCCTGGTCGAGTCCGCGGCCAACCCGCGCCGCATCACGTCGAAGGCGGCCGACGCCGAGCTCGCCGACAGCGTGAAGAAGATGGGCGTCCTCGAGCCGCTCCTCGTGCGGCGGTTCGACCAGATCTCGCCTGCCGCGCAGGCTCTGTCTGGCGTCGGACCCGAACGCCTCGAGCTGATCGCCGGCCACCGTCGCCTGGCGGCCGCGCGCGCGGCCGGGCTGACCGAGGTGCCCGTCCGGGTCCTCGAGCTCGACGACGAGCAGGCTCTCGAGGCCGCGATCGTCGAGAACCTGCAGCGCCAGGACGTCCACCCGCTGGACGAGGCCGAGGGCTTCGCGCGCCTCATCGAGCACCACAAGCACGCGGTTCCCGACGTCGCGGCCCGCGTCGGGAAGAGCGAGAGCTACGTCTACCAGCGGCTGGCACTGCGGCGGCTCTCGAAGAAGGCGCGGACGCTCTTCGTCGCCGAAAAGATCACGGCCGCCCACGCCCTGCAGCTTGTGAAGGTCACGCCGGAGCAGCAGGACAAGATCATCGCGGACGCTCGGCTCGGAGCCCACGGCGATCGCGAGCCGATGAGCGCGCGCTACCTCGGCGAGGACATCCAGCGCACGTTCTTCCAGACGCTTTCCGTCGCGCCGTGGAAGCTCGACGACGCGGCTCTCCTCCCGGCTGTCGGGCCTTGCTCGACCTGCTCGAAGCGCTCCGGTGCGCAGCCGGGTCTCTTCCTCGACGAGGCAACAAAGGGCGAGGTCTGCACGGACGCGAAGTGCTTCGAGGCGAAGAGCGAGGCGCATCTGGCGCGCGCGCGGAAGGCCGCGAGCTCGGGGGGAAAGAAGGTCCTCGAGATCTCGTCCGAGTACTGGAACCAGAAGAAAAGCGTCGTGAACAAGGACGCATACGTCGTCGTGGCCGAGAAGGCGCCGTGCGCGTCGGTCGGCTTCATGGTCGACGGACCGAAGGCCGGACAGTCGCTCACCGTCTGTGCGGACCCGAAGTGCAAGGAGCACGGGAAGAAGCTCGGCCACGGCACGGGCACAACGGGCGGCGGTGACGCCACCTGGAAGAAGAAGCAGGCCGCCGAGGCGAAGAAGCGGAAGACGGAGAAGGCGACGCGCGCCGCGACGGCCGAGGCGGTGCTCGCAAAGCTGGCCGGCAAGCCGCTCCCCGGCGCCGTGCGCCACGCCCTCGTCGCCGCGCTGTTCCATCAGTTCACGACGC
>JAQTNG010000039.1 GCA_028714015.1 Elusimicrobiota bacterium
AGGTTGTTCGTGATCGTCACGTCGATGTTCAGGTACGCCGACGGGTTCGCCGCCTGCGCCCGAGCCGCCGTCAATCCCAGCAGCGCGACCGCCGCTCCCAGCCACTTCATTTTCATTTTCATTTCACGTCTCCTTTAGCGCGCCAGTAAGTCTTAACGGAGTGTATACCTATAGCATCCGGGGCTCATGGCTTGGCGGCAACGGAATTGAGAAGGTTTCTTCGCAAAAACGTCACACATTTGATGGCAATAAGATACATACAAACAACACTTGATAGCACTAGATGCACAGTCCATGTTATGCATTTCAAGTGTTATTCAGTGTTGTTGTATGCCATTTAGCTATTTTAAAAATAAAGGCTGCGCCTCCGCCCGGAGCCGGGTAATTTGCTACATTTCGAGACCGTCCTATGCTCAAATTGACCCGCGCCGGGCTCGTCATCGCGATCTCCGGGGGGCTGCTCGCGGTCTGCAGGCCCATGGCCGATTCCTACACGCTCATCAAGCTCGTCTTCCTGAGCGCGGGGGGGCTCCTCGCTTGGATCGGCCTGGCGGGCGTGCCGCTGCGCGCGACCGCCCTCGACCGCCCGCTCGCCGCGCTATGGGCGGTCATGCTCGTCTCGACCGCGTTCTCGGTCGACCCGGCGCTCAGCGTCCTCGGGGTGTACCCCCAACCCTTCCACGGCCTGCTGCCGCTCGGGCTCTGCACGGCGCTCTACTACGCCGCCGCGATGAGCCCCGAGGACCACGGCGAGGAGCTGTTGGCGGCGGCGCTCGTCGCCTCCATCCCGCTCGCGTTGTTCGGCGTATGGCAGAGATTTTTCGGAGACCCGATCACGCGACAAGCGCTTCCCACCGGCATGCGGATCACCTCGACGATCGGGAACCCCGTCATGCTCGGAGCCTGCCTGGTCCTGATTTTCCCCGCGGCGCTCCACCGGACGCTGACGAGAAAAAGCTATCTCTGGCCCCTGTGCGGCGCGCTCCTGATCATCGCCCTTTGGATGACCGTCGCGCGCGGCGCCTGGCTCAGCGCCGCGGCCTCCGTGGGCGCCTATCTTTGGCTGACGGGCCGCGTGCGCCCGAAGACCCGGCATTGGCTGGCGCTCGTCCTGTGCGCGCCGCTCGTGTTCTGGGGCACGCAGCGCGCGCTGAATAAAAAAGACAGCGACTCCCTGCGCGCGGAGACGACAAAATCCGGGCTGGCCGCGTTCGCCGCGCGGCCCCTTCTCGGCTGGGGCCCCGACACGTTCCTGATAGCCTTCCGCCGATACAAGACCGAGGAATTCCTCCGCGTTTCGCATAATTCCCCGACCGTGCAGCTGAGCGCGCACAACGATTTTCTTCAGGCCGCGGTAACCCTCGGCGTCGTCGGGCTGCTCGCCTACCTCTGGCTGATATGGACCTTGGGCGCGAGCTTGATCTCGGCTTCTCGCTCGGAGGGACCCGCCGCGGCGATCGCCGCCGGGCTCGCGGGCCTGTTCGTGCAGGCCAAGTTCAACCCGATTCCGATCTCAGCGCTGGCGCTCGCCGCGATCATGATGGGGCTCGTGTGCCGCGGCCGCGGCCGCGCGCCGATCAAGCCCGCGGCAAGCCGGATCGCGGCGGGCCTCGCCGTCGTGTTTTGCGCCGGATGCGCGATCCTCTTCGTGCGCTTCTGCCGAGCCGATTTTCTTAACCGGCGTGGTCATGAAATCGTGTTCACGGCGATTCTCGGAGAGCCCGAGTACATGGACGGAGTCAACGCTCTGCGCCGCTCCACCGAGCTCAATCCTTGGAGCATCGAGTATCTGATGGAACGATGCAGCAATCTCTTCCGCGTCGTGCCGTTCATCCCGCCCGAGCAGGCCCGAGAGCTGCTCGCGAAGGCGCGGCAGATCACCGCGGAGGGAGTGCGCCTGCATCCCGAAAACCCGATGGCCCACGAGCTCCGAGCGACGGCGCTGGCGCTCTCCTCGCGCCACGGCGAAGACACCTTGCGCGAGGCCCAGAAGGAAATCCAGCTCGCTTCGGAGATGGACCCGAGCTTCGTCTTCTCCCTGCGCCGCCGCATGGACATCGCGCGGGCCTTGGGCGACCGCGAGGATTTCGAGCGCGCGAAGAAGCAGTATATCCGCGTCAGCGAGATCTCGCACGAACGCGCGGAGTGGACGCCGCTGCTTTAAGCGCCGCCGCGTTCCCGGGCGCGGCGGCTATTTAGCCGCGGTGTGCACCATCAAGCGGTAGTAGACCCTCGTCGGAATCTTCTGCTCGAGCACTTCGAACGCGACGATGAAGTACAGGTTCCGCCCGCGCACCCCGGGCTCATCGGGGATCGACAGCCGCAGGCCGAGGCTCGAGATGCTGCTGCCGTCGATCTTAAGTATGTCCTTCTCGGGGCGGAGCCACAATGGATCACGCGCCTCGATGTAGCCGACGGGCGCGAGGATCATGCTTTCGCCGACGGGGATCGAACGCACCCGAAAATTCAGCGCGGTGTCGTTCGGGTTCACGACTTTGATCACGAGCTTATGCTCCTTGCGCAGGTCCACCTCGCGGCCGACGGGAACATCGAACACCTCGGCGTTCATCGGCGAGATCGTGAAGTCGAGATTGGCCAGAGACTCGTTGACGAATTTCTTCTTCAGTTCTTCCTCGGACGGAGGCGTGGAGTCGATGTGGATCAGGATCCGGCTTTTCAGGCCGACGAGGTAAGCGCGGTGATCCACCGAGTGGGTCCAGATGTCGGCCTGGAATCGGCGGCCGAGAAGCTTCGGATCATTGGGGATCGTGAGGATCAGATCGGTCACGGCCTCGCGATTCGCCGCGACGGTGAAGGTCCCCTGATCGACGCGAACCCAGTCGAGGCTCGGGATCGGCTCATAGCCCTCGTTGAGCGCAGACGAGCGGACGGTCTCGATGCGGATCTCGGTGGGCTCGCCGCCGGTGTTCACGACCCGGAGGGGGAGATTGACGAGCTTGTACATCGAGTAGGTCTGGCCGATCTTCAAGTTGCGGATGATCACCTCGCCGAAAGGGGTGCGCAGGCCGGCGGCCGCGGCCGGATTGCCGAGCGCCGACATCAACGCCACGACTAAGCTTATGGGGGTCTTCATCTGGAATCTCTCTCCATTGAGTATATCAGCCTGCGCCTTCTCCCACCAGAGAACAGCTTCAAGGGTAGACGGGCTGGGTCGCCACCCTGATCGTCTCGGGCCCGAGCGACGCGCTCGAGTCGGGCATGATAAAGCGGAACCAGAACGTGCGGGACTGGCCCGGGGGAATCTGCACGCAGTTCTGGACGGCCCCGGCATAGTTGCCGGCGACGCCGCAGGCCCGGTAACTCGGCGTCAGATTCGTGCTGAAGTCCGAGGGCTGCGGCTCGATGACGCCCGACTTGATCACCGACATCAGCGCGGCGGTCTCGATGCCCGGCGCCGTGCCGAGCGTCCACGCGCTCGCCGGCACGGTCGCCATGTCCGCGGCGAGCTCGAGCGTCACGGGCCAGTTGCCGAGGTTCACGACGACCATCGAGCTCATCGAAACCGACGACCGCGTGACGCTCGGGTCGATCGCGCCGAGCGAGATGAGGCCCGTCGACTGGAGGATCTGGAAATTGAGCCTCGGCAAATAAGTGTAATTGATCCGGCTCTCGTGGTTGAGGCTGCCGACCCGGAAGTAATAGGTGCTCCCGAGATCGAGGCCGACGCCGGCCACGCCGAGGCTCAGCGTGCTGTTGAGGACATTGTAGGTCATCGAGGAGAACACGGGGGCTCCGGCCGGGGCGAGCGCGCCGAAGTCGTTCGACGACGCCTGCAGCACGTAGCCTTCGCTCGTCATCGACGAGGCGTCCGGCGGGGCGGCCGTCAGCGCCGCCCAGGCCACGGTGACCGAGCTGCGCTGGACGGACAGGAACTCCAACGCGCCCTGGACGGGGGGCAATGAGAGCGTGGTGAAGGTCGAGCGCTTCGGATAGGACAGGTCCGCGTTCTCGCTCTTCGACCACAGAGAGACGAAGTAGGTGGTGTTCGGGATCAGGCCCGTGACGCCGCCGCCGACGTACGTGCCCGGCGCCTTCGCCGAGGTCGAGATCGCGACGGCGGCGCTGAAGAGCGTGAAGGTGTCGGGCACGGTGTAGCTCGCCACTCGCAAGAAGTAGCTCGAGCCGGTCTGGAACGTCCCCGACGACCCGTCCACGCCGGGAGTCGTCCACTGCAAAGCGACGCTCGAAATGGACACGTCGTCGAGCCCCGTGAGGTCGGTCACCGCGCCGGGGAAGGCGAACATGGACACATAGCCGGGGTTGATCCGGTTCGTGGCCGAGGCCGTCGCGGTCGAGCCCATGACCTCCTCGCCCGAGCCGCTGTCGAGGCGGTAGCTGCTCGAAACCGATCCGTTCCCGGCCGCCCCGCCGCCGACGACGCTTCGCGCCATGTCGTTGGTCGCGCTCGTCATGCGCTCACCGGCCAGCAGGCGACAAGGGAGCACTACGGCGAGAGCCGCCGTCAGCAGCGCGCGTCTATTTAATGCGGGTCGCCGCAATGAAGGACCCCGCCGTCAGCGTCGTTGCCGTAGCGTTCGTCGCGTTCTGCCCCCACTGGAGCCGGAGAAAGCCGGCCGTGGCGCCGTTGACGACGCTGCCTGTGAAAATAGTGACCTGGATGATGCTCGCGCCGATCGAGACGAGGCCGCCCGAGATGCCGGAATCCCGCATCGCCGTGCCGTTGAATGTCGTCAGCGTCCCGTTGTTGGAATGCATGCCGATGTCGAACACGCCGCCGGCGGGAACCGTCCAGGCATATCGGATGTCGGGCGTCGCGCTGGCCGACGAGGACTTAAAGAGCCCGTAAATGACATAGCTCTCGTTCGCGCCCATGGGGATCGCCAGCTCAGTGTCGTCGACCAGCGTGAGGACCGTGCGGCTCGTATCGGCGGTCTTGATGGCGACGGTCGTCACGCCGATGCCGAAGAACTGCTTCGCCGTGACCGAGCTCGTGAATACGCCCGTGCTCGCGATGATGCCCGTTCCTCTCGCGTCGATGCCGTCGCTGGCCGCCGCGATTCGCAGATATCCGTCGTTCATGCCGATGCCCGAGCTCGAGACGATGCTGAAATTGTTTATGCCGGTCGAGGTGACGGTCGCGAAAGTTCCCGTCGTCGCGACGATGCCCGTGCCCGTCGCGTCGATGCCGTCGGCATTGGCGGCGATTTTCAGGTAGCCGTCGCCCATGAAGATGCCCGAGCTCGTGACGACGTTGAAGGTGTTGATCCCGGTCGAGGTGACGGTCGCGAAAGTCGCCGTCGTTCCGACGACGCCGTACCGCATGGTCAGGTTTCCCGCGGCGGTGAAGGTCGAGTACGTGAACCCCGGATTGACGCGGATGTCGCCGTCCTGGACGAGCTGCCCCGCGGTGTAGGCGTAGGGGCTCATCGACAGCGGCTGGCGGGGGAGCATCTCCGTCACGTCCGGGCTGACCGTGACGCCGAGGTACGCCGACGCGCCGGAGAAGAGGTCCTCGGTCAGCAAGGTGATCGTGCCGATCTGGACGTTGAAAACGCCGTTGACGACCGTGACCGTCTGGGTCTCGGTGAACAACGCCGCGCCGCCGGTGGGAACGTTGTACAGCTTGAACTGCATGCTGAGGGCGCCGTTGCGCGGGTTGTTCGTCGCCGGATCGATCAGCTTGCCCTGGAAGGGGATGCGCATGGGCAGCATGACGGAGGCGGCGGGAAGCGCCGCGGCCAGAAGAGCGAGGGCGAGCGTCCGGGTCCAGGTCTTCATCGGTTGGTCCTTAGAGGATAGGTGAAATCCCGACGGTAAGCCGGGCGGAGCGGCGAATCAGGGGCGAATCTGAATTCACGAAGATTTCGCACGGTCTAGCGCCGGGCGGCCTCGCCCGGCGAGAAGCGGTAGCCGACGCCGTGGACCGTCTGGATGAGCTCGGCGCAGGGGCCGACCTTGCGGCGCAGGGATTCGACGTGCTTGTCGAGCGTGCGCGTCTCGACGTTGCCGGGGTAGTTCCAGACCGCGGCGAGCAGCTCGTCGCGCTTGAAGGCGCGCTCGGGATGCTTGAGCAGGTGGGCGAGCAGGTCGAACTCGAGGCGGGTCAGCTCGACGGTCTTGCCGACGACGACGGCCTGGCGCGAGACGAGCTTGAGCTCGATCGGGCCGCCGGTGAGGACCGTGACGATCTCCTCGGGGGCGTCGCCGGCCCAGACCACGCGGCGCAGCAGGGTGCGCACGCGCGCGAGGAAGATCGGCGGCTGGAAAGGGCGGGTGATCGCGTCGTCGGCTCCGGCGTCGAGCAGGGCCACGGTCTCTCCCGAGCCCGCCTTGGGATCGACGCACAGCACGGGCAGAAGGCGCATGTCGGGCTGGGCCCGCAGGATTCGGATGAAGTCCGCGGCGCCCTCGGCGGCGGTCCCCGCCACGACGAGCAGGTGCGGCTTGGCCTTGCGCAGGGCGCCGAGGGCGGCGGCGTCCGCGGCGATCTCGACGGTCTGATGGCCGCCGCCCGCGAGCAGAGCGACGAGCTGGGCCCGGAACTTGGCGTCGCCGGCGGACACGCCGATCAGCATCGCATCAGCCGCCGAATACCGGGTACTCGCCGAAGACGTCCTTCAGGGCCTGGGTGACCTCGCCGACGGTGGCGTAGGCTTCGACCGATTCCAGGATGAGGGGGAGGAGATTCGTCTCGCCCTTCGCTGACTCCCGCAGGCGCTTGAGGCAGGACTGAACCTTGCCGTTGTCGCGCTCGCGGCGCAGCTTCTTGAGGCGGCGGACCTGCCCCTTCTCGACCGCGTGGTCGATTTTCAGGATGGGGGGGATCTTGCCGCCGGTCTCGTGGGTGTTGACGCCGACGATCTTGCGGCGGCGCGCGGCCTGGTCGAGCTCGAAGCGGTAGGAGGTCTCGGCGATCTCGCGGTGGAAATAGCCCTTCTCGAGCGCGGGCACGACGCCGCCGAGCTCCTTGATGCGGGTCATGATCAGGACGGCGCGCTTCTCGACCTCGGCCGTGAGGTTCTCGAGGTAGTACGAGCCGCCGAACGGGTCGGGCGTGTCGGTGACGCCCGTCTCGAGCGCGAGGATCTGCTGTGTGCGCAGAGCGAGCATCACGGCCTCGTCCGTCGGAAGGGCCAGCGCCTCGTCGAAGGAGTTCGTGTGCAGGCTCTGCGTGCCGCCGAGTGCGGCGGCCATCGACTGGTAGGCGACGCGGGCGAGGTTGTTGAGGGGCTGCTGAGCCGTCAGGCTCACGCCCGCGGTCTGGCAGTGCATCGGCAGCATCCAGGAGATTTCCTTCTTCGCTCCCAATTCGTCCTTCATGAGCTTCGCCCAGATCGATCGCGCGGCGCGCAGCTTGGCGATCTCCTCGAAGAAATGGTTGTGCACGTCGAAGAAGAAGGAGAGCTGGGAGGCGAAGTCGTCGACCGCGAGGCCGCGCTTGATCAGGCGCTCGGCATAGTCGCGGCCATCGGCGAGCGTGAACGCGAGCTCCTGCACCGCGTCGGCGCCGGCCTCGCGGATGTGGTAGCCGGAGATCGAGATCGGATAGAAGCGGGGGACCTCCTTGACGCAGTACTCGATGAGGTCGAGCACGAGGCGCATCGAGGGCTCCGGCGGGTAGAGGTACTCGTTCTGGGCGATGTACTCCTTGAGGATGTCGGTCTGGCAGGTGCCGCGCACGCGCGTCAGGGGCACGCCCTGCTTCTTCGCGAGCGCGATGTACATCGCGAAGATCACCGGAGCGGGCAGGTTGATCGTCATCGAGGTCGACACCTTGCCGAGGTCGATGCCCGCGAACAAGGTCTCCATGTCCTCGAGGCTGTCCACGGCCACGCCCTCGCGCCCGACCTCGCCCAGCGAACGGGGATCGTCGGAGTCGAGGCCCATCAAGGTCGGCAGGTCGAAGGCGGTCGACAGGCCCGTCTGCCCGTGGCCGAGCAGGTACTTGAAGCGATCGTTGGTGTCCTTGGCGGTCTTGTGGCCGGCGAACATGCGCATCGTCCACGGCGTCATTCTGTAGCCGCCGCTTTTGAGTCCCCTCGTGAACGGGAACTGGCCGGGCCGTCCTATCGAGTCCGCGGCAGGCGCGTCCTCGGGGCCGTACTCGCGCTTGACCGGGATGCCCGACAAAGTCGTCGGATCAGCGGCGGGGGCGGCGGACGCCTTCGACTTCTCGGCGGCCCCGCTCACGGATTCGCCTTCCGGTTGATCCGGCTGCGCCGCTCTTCCATCTTGCGCAGATTCTCCGCGCGGCGCTTCTGGCCGTTCTCCTTGCGCTGCTTGCGCTTGTCGTCGAGCTTCTGCTTCAGCCCGGCCCGCTTCAGGAGGAATTGCTGGCGGTGCTCGCGCATGCGCCCCATCATCTTCTGGCGCATCTCCCGGCGCTGGGACGGCGGCAGGGCCTTCCACTTCGCCTTGATGGCGGCGAGGCGTCGGCCCTGGCCGCGCATCTGGCCGCGAAGAGCCATGAAGCGCTTGAGCTGGGCGGCGTGCTCGGGAGCCTGGCCTTTCCTGACCGAGGTCTCCTGGTTCGAGATCAGAAGCTCGGGCGCCCCGCCCTTCTCGCCCGTGACCTCGACCTTGCCTTCGTCGAAGACGCCGACATGGGAGTCCTCGCCTTCCACCTCGACGCCGAACTCCGTGCCGCGCACGGCGGCGATGGCGGTGGGCGTGCGCACGCGCAGGCGCTGCGTACCGAGGCTGTGAATCTTGGCGAGGAGCGAGCCGGCCGACAGGAAAAAAGTCGACTCGCCCTTGGCGGTCTTCTCGAGCTTGAAGTCGGAGTTCTCGCGCAGGGCGATCAGGCTGCCGCCGTCGAGCGCCACCTCGGCCGAGCCGCCCTCGGCGACGACGACGCGGTCGCCTTCCTCGAGCGGCATGCCCGCTTCGCCGGACACCTCGGGGGAGCCGTCGACGGCGAGCACCGTCACCTCGCCGGAAACGCCGGCGAGGCGCGCGTCCCAGCGCTCTTCCTGAGCGCGCGCGGGCGAGGAAGCCAGGAGCAGGAACGCGAACGACGCAGCAATAAATTTCATGGTCTGCTCCTTACGCCGATGTCGGCAAAAGATGGACTTTAAAGAACTTGTGTTTCCCAACTTTCAGCAGGAATTCCTTCTTGTCTTTGATCGGCGCGTCTTCGAGCAGCTTGACGCCGTCGATCTGAACTCCGCCCTGCTGGATGAGCCGTCGTGCTTCGCTGACGGAGCCTCCGGTGACCTCGGCGATGATTTTTGAGGGCAGGACTTGCGCGACCCGTTTCTCTTCGCCAAGGACAATCACAGGCTGCTCTTTTTTGGAAAACGTATTCTCGAAATATTTGAACGCAGCATCGCCGGCGTCAGCGCCGTGATATTTGGCGACCAGCGTCCGCGCCAGATTCTTTTTGGCCTCCATCGGATGAAGGGCTTTCACTTCCGCGAGATCGGCGTCGGTCAGCAACTCGTAATACTGGAGCATGAGTTCATCATTGACGCGCATCGTCTTGCCGAACATGTCGTTGGGCGCGTCGTTGAGGCCGATCGAGTTGCCGTAGGACTTCGACATCTTCTTCTCGCCGTCGAGGCCGACGAGGAGGGGGACTGTGAGAGCGACCTGCGCCTCCTGGCCCGCGTCCACCTGCATCTTGCGGCCCATGAGGAGATTCGTCAGCTGATCGTTGCCGCCCAGCTCCACATCGGCTTTCACGGCGACGGAATCGTAGCCCTGCATCAGAGGGTACATGACCTCGAGCAGCGAGATCGGGGAGTTTTCGGCGATGCGCTTCTTGAAATCCTCGCGCGAGAGCACCTGCTGCACGGTGTGTCTCTTGAGGGTATCCAGCAAGTGGTCCTTCATGAACGGCGTCAGCCACTCGGAGTTGAAATGCAGCTCGGTCTTGGACTTGTCGAGGATCTTGAACGCCTGATCCTGATAGGTCTGGGCGTTGGCCTTCACCGAATCGGCCGTCAAGGTCGGGCGCGTCGAGTCGCGCCCCGACGGGTCGCCGACCATCGCGGTGAAGTCGCCGATGATGAGCACGGCGGTGTGGCCCAGGTCCTGGAACTGGCGAAGCTTGGTGAGCACCACGCTGTGGCCGAGGTGGAGGTCGGAGGAGGTCGGGTCCACGCCCAGCTTGACGCGCAGAACGCGTCCGGAGTTGAGCTTCTTCGTCAACTCCTCGTCGCTCACGAGCGAGAGGGTGCCCCGTTTCAGCCGGGCAAGAGTATTTTGCTCCATGCTATGAGGAATATTACAACTCTGGCAGGCCCGCGTCCACCGCCAAGCGGTTATAAAAAGTCGTAGGGGTCGGCGTCGAGCGTGAGCTTCACGGACGAGACGAGCGGGCAGGCGCGGGCGCGCTTGAGGCCTTCCTCGACCCCGGCGGCGGGGATTTTGATGAGGACGGTGTCGCGGAACTTGCCGCGCACCTGGCGCAGCAGCGCCGGCGCGGGGCCCACGACCTCGGCGGGGGAGGGCAGCAGCAGGCGGAGCGCGTCGGCCCAGGCGGCGCCGGCCTCGCTCAGCTTCGCCTCGTCGGCGCAGGCCAGTATGGCGCGTATCAGGCCGCCGGCGGGGGGATAGTTCAGCTCGACGCGCGAGGCCAGCTCGGCGTCGGCCCAGGCGGCGTAGTCGCCGACGGCGGCGCCCTTGATCGCCTCGTGATCGGGGGAGAGCGTCTGGAGGAGAACCTCGCCGGGCTTATCCGCGCGGCCCGCGCGCCCGGCGACCTGGGCCAGCAGCTGCATCGTGCGCTCGGCGGAGCGGAAGTCGGGCATGTGCAGCATCGTGTCGGCGTCCACGACGCCGACGAGCGTGACCTCGGGGAAGTGGAAGCTCTTGGCGACGAGCTTCGTGCCGACGAGGACGTCGGCCTTGCGCGCGCGGAACTGGTCGTAGACGCGCTCCTCGAGCTTGGCCTCCTTCGACACCGTGTCGCGGTCCATGCGCAGGACGCGCGCCCCGGGCAGGCGGCGCTTGACCTCGGCCGCCACGCGCTGCGTGCCGACGCCGCCGGTTCGCATCGCCGGCTCGCCGCACGCGCCGCATGTCTCGGGAGGCGGCCATTTCTTGCCGCAGTGGTGGCAGATGAGGACGAAGCCGCCCTCGGGCTTCTCGTGCGTGATCTTCGCCACGCCGCAGTCGACGCAGCGGTCGATCCAGCGGCACTTGCCGCATGTGGTCAAAGTCGAAAAGCCGCGCCGGTTGACCAGCAAGATCGACTGCTCGCCGCGGCGCAGGCGCTCGGCCATCTTCTCGAGGAGCTGTTCCGAAAGCACCTCGCCGAACCGGCCCGGCGGCAGGGTCGTGACGGGCGCGCGCGGGACCGAGGAGACGCGGTCGGGCATCATCAGCATCTCCGCTTCGCCGCGCCGCGCCATGCCCCAGGCCTCGATGCTGGGCGTCGCCGAGCCCAGGACGACGAGCGCGCCGAACGCCTTCGCGCGCTCGATGGCGACCTCGCGCGCGTGATAAAACGGGCTGTTCGAGTCCTGCTTAAACGATTCGTCCTGCTCCTCGTCGAGCACGGCGAGCCGCAGGTCCTTGTAGGGCAGGAGGCACGCCGAGCGCGCGCCGACGACGACCTTCACGTCCCCGCGCGAGATCGCCAGCCACGCGCGGCGCCGCTCGCGCGGCGTGAGCCCCGAATGCCACAGCGCGACCGGCACGCCGAGCGAGGCCGCGAACTCGTCGAAGAACGGGCGCGTCAGGGATATCTCGGGCAGCAGGAACATCGCCTGGCCGCCGTCCTTGATCGCGCGGCGGATCAGGCGCAGGTACACCTCGGTCTTGCCCGACGCGGGCACGCCGAAGATCAAGGTCGTCGCGTGCTTGCGCCCGTCGAGCAGGGCCTCGAGGCGCTCGAGCGCGCCGGCCTGGCCGGGCGTGAGCGTGAAGGAAGGAGCCGCCTGCGCCCGCGAGGGGGCGACGAACACCTCGACCGGCTCGTCGAGGGATTTGACGAAAGGGGGAATCAGAGCCTTCAAGGCCTCGCCGATCGGCGCGCCGAACCGGCGCGCCATGAAGCGCGCGCACGCCACGCCCTCCAGGCTCAGCGCGGGCCGCGGGTCCACCACGGAGTCGAGGAGCTTCAGCGGGCGCTCGGGCTCGCCGTCGAACACCGACAGGACGACGCCGGCCGCCTTGCGCGGGCCGAAGGGGGCGCGCACGCGCTGTCCCGGGAGGACGGCCATGCCGTCGGGCACGCGGTAGTGATACCCCTTGGGCAGGGGCACGGGAAAGGCGACCTCGGCGATGCGAATCGGAGACTCCTACTTCAGCGCGGTGAACACGAAGTGCGGCGGCATGTTGCGCACCTCGAACTGGATGTCGACGTTCGAGAAGTAATCCTTGAGCATCGGGATCAGATGGGTGGTCACCTGGTAGGCGACGAAGCGCCCTCCGGGGTTGAGCAGGGCCGAGGTCTTCGTGAGCAGCTCGTGGCGGCCGCGCCCGGAGAAGAACGCGAACGGCACGCCGGAGACGATGACGTCCGCGCCGTGCCGGCCGTGCTTGGCGAGGATCTTCTCGATCTCGCGGACGTCGCCGTGGACGGTCGTCATGCGCGGATCGGAGACCTTCTTGAGCTCCTCATAAAGCGCCGCGTTGAACTCGATCGCGATCAGCTCCGCGTCGGGGCGCATCTTCTCGAGGATGCGCTTGGTCATCACGCCGCGAGCCGCGCCGTACTCGACGATCACCTTCGCGTGCGCGAGGTCCATCGCCTTGACCGTGCGGTCGACGAGGAACCGGCTCGAGGGCGTGACGGCCGCCACGGCGGGGTCGTCCAGGAACACCTTCACATAGCCCATGAACTTGGAGTCCTTGTGCTCCTCGTTGGACTCCTTCTTCGCGTCGGCGATGACTTCCTCGAGCTTGTTCATGCCTCTCTTGATCTGGCCGCCGATGAGGGCCCCCAGGTTGTCGAGAACGTCGCGGTCGGATTTTTTGGCGCGGAGGTCGGGCTTGCTCATTTGGAAAGCTCCTTCTGCAGGTTCTTCATGTCGTTCCACACGTCGCGCTTGAGGTCCGGGTTGCGCAGCAGCGCGGCGGGGTGGAAGGTCGGCGGCAGCTTGATCGGAGGCAGGCCGCCGCCCGGGTCGTAGGTCCGCCACTGGCCGCGGATCTTCGTGATCGGGGTCGGGTCGCCGAGCAGGGCCCTGGCGGGCACGGCGCCCAAGGTCACGATCACCTTCGGCTTGATCGCCCGTATCTGCGCCTCGAGCCAGCCGCGGCAGGCGTCCATCTCCTCCGGCGTCGGCGGGCGGTCGTTGCCGCGGCTTTCGGGATCGGCGGGATTCTTCATCGGATGGCACTTCACGATGTTGGCGATGTAGACCGTCTCGCGAGAGAGGCCGATCGCCTCCATGATCTTGTCGAGCAATTGGCCCGAGCGCCCGATAAACGGCTTGCCCTCGTGGTCCTCCTTGAAGCCCGGGCCCTCGCCGATGAACATGACCTCGGCTTTAGGGCTGCCGACCCCGGGGACGGCCTGAATCCGCGCCGCGCCGAGCGGGCACGCCCGGCACGCGTTGATGCCTTCGGAGAGCTCGGCGAGCGAGCCCTTTCTCGCCGCCGGAGCCTTGGGGGGGACCGGAGCTTTCGCGGGCGTCGAGGTCCAATCCGACGCGTCGGACAGGGACGCCCTGCGGCGCAAGGCGCGGGTGAGTTCCTTCAATTCGTCAAGCTCGGTGCTCATTCAATAGTCTCGTGATTTCGGCGACGACGATTTTCGCGACGCGCGCCTTCGGCCCCGGCGGCAGACGGCGCGTCCAGCCCTTTGCGACCAAGGTCGCGGCGATGCGGCCCGACGCGAGCGAGGCGGGCCCGTTGGCGACGACCAGGTCGAGCCCCTTGCGCGCGAGCTTGCCGCGCGCGTGCTCCGTCGCGCGGCGCGTTTCGAGAGCGAACCCGACGAACAGCTGGCCCGGGCGGCGCTTCGCTGCGGCGTCTTTGATGATATCGGGATTGGGAATCAAGGTCAAGCGGAGCGATGAATTGTTCCGTTTGATCTTGTGAACTGCCGTTCGCGCGACGCGCCAGTCGGACACGGCGGCAGCGCCGATGATGATCGCCGCGGCGCGCGAGCGCCGCAAGGTTTCCCGGCGCATCTCGAGCGCGGTGATCACGGGAATGACGCGGATGCCGGGCGGCGGTTCCAGATTGGTCGGTCCGCTGATGACCGTGACTTTCGCGCCGGCCTCGCGCGCCGCGGCGGCGAGCGCGAAGCCCATCGCTCCGCTCGAGGCGTTCGTCAGGAAGCGGACGGGATCGAGGAACTCACGGGTCGGTCCCGAGGTGATGAGGACGGAACGGCCGCGAAGGCTCACTTGAGGACGGAGCGCACGATCTCGTCGGGCTCGACGAGGCGGCCGAATCCGACCTTTCCGCTGGCGAGCTCGCCTTTATCGGGACCGAGCAGGCGGTAGCCGAATTCCTTGAGCCGCGCGACGTTCGCCCGCGTCGCCGCGTGCTCCCACATCTCCGCGTCCATCGCCGGGGCCACGACGACGGGGGACTTCGTCGAGAGGACGAGGGTGTCGAGCAGCCCCTCCGCGCGGCCCTGCGCCAGCCGCGCGATGAAGTCCGCCGTCGCGGGCGCGATCAGCACGAGATCGGCCCAGCTCGCGAGCGACAGGTGGGCCATCTCCCACAGCGCGGGATCGAACATGGCCTGCGCCACCGGATGCTTCGACACCGTCGCGAGCGCGAGCGGCGAGACGAACTGCGCGGCGGTGGGCGTCAGCACGCAGCGGACCTCGACGCCTTTCTTGACGAGCCCCCGGACGATGAGGGGGGCCTTGTACGCCGCGATGCTGCCGGTGACGCCCAGCACGACGCGGCGCACGGGCTTCGCCACGGCCTACTCCGCCTTCTTGGGGGCCTCGTCGCCGTTGGCGGCCGCGGCCTTCTTCAGGTCCTTCCAGTCCACCTTGCCGCCGAGCACGTCGCGCACGGCGAGGTCGAGCAGCTCCGCGGGGGTCAGGTGGCGGTTCTCTTCGCGCTTCTTGAGCTCCTTGACCCAGAGCGCAGCCATCGGAATCGCGGTGTACTTCCCGCGGGGGAAATTGAGGATCATTTCTTCGGTGGTCTGCGCGAGCGGGGCGTCCTTGACGGGTTCCTTCTTGGCCATTTGCGTTTCTCCTTAAGCGAGCGCGGGCACGAGATGCGACGGA
Organism: Elusimicrobiota bacterium; assembly: GCA_028714015.1. Lineage (GTDB taxonomy): Bacteria > Elusimicrobiota > Elusimicrobia > UBA1565 > UBA9628 > GWA2-66-18. The sequence goes on from JAQTNG010000039.1 coordinate 15,135, forward strand.
TCGAGACGGGACGTCTTGAGCGTCTCGGCGGTGAGGATGCACGAAATCTGATCTACAGCTCTCTCGAGATCATCATTGACCACGGCGTAGTCGTAGTCCTTGGCCGCGGCGAGCTCGCCGCGCGAGTTGGCGAGGCGCTTGGCCACGACCTCGGAGGCGTCGCGGCGTCCGGCGAGGCGCGCCTTCAGCGCGTCCATCGAGGGGGGCAGCACGAACACGAGTATGGCCGCCGGATGCTTGCGGCGGATGGACATCGCGCCCTGCACGTCGATGGCCATGATCACGTTGAGGCCTTTCTTGATCTGATCCTCGACGAAGCCGCGCGGGGTCCCGTAATATTCGTCGTGGACCATCGCCCACTCGAGCAGGTCGCCGCGCTGGATCCTGCGCTTGAACTCCTCGCGGGTCAGGAAGAAATAGTGCTTGCCGTTTTTCTCGCCGGGGCGGGGGAGGCGCGTGGTGCAGGAGGTGGAGTACTTGAGGTCCTTGCGGCGCGCGAGGAGCTTGCGGCAGATGGTGGTCTTGCCGGCGCCGGACGGCGCAGAAATGATGAGCAGGGCTCCTTTCCTCATGTAGTCGGCTATTCTAGCGGATTATTAAGGGAGGCGCAACGAGTTTTCCCGAAAGCAGACAAAACCGTCACACCTTCGGGCCGCGAGTTTTATACGCTTTCCGCCATGGGCCAAGCCAAAGCCTACGCCGTGATGAGCCCGACGACCCCGTTCCAGCCGTGGACGTTCGACCGCCGCGAGCCCGGGGACAAGGACGTCCGCATCGAGATCGCCTTCTGCGGCATCTGCCACAGCGACCTGCACCAGGCGCGCGACGAATGGGGCGGCTCCAAATTCCCGATGGTGCCGGGCCACGAGATCTCCGGCCGCGTGACGCAGGTCGGCAAAAAAGTCCGCAAGTTCAAGGCCGGAGACCTCGCCGGCGTCGGCTGCCTGGTGGACTCCTGCCGCAAGTGCGAGAACTGCCGCCGGGGCCTCGAGCAGCACTGCGCGGGCCCGGTCGCGTTCACCTACAACGGCTTCGAGAAGGACGGCAAGACGCCGACGCAAGGCGGCTACTCCTCGCACGTCGTCGTCGACGAGGCCTTCGTCTTGAAGATCGCGGCGGGCGCTCCTCTGGAGCGCACGGCTCCGCTCCTGTGCGCGGGCATCACGACCTACTCTCCGCTCAAGCGCTTCGGAACGCGGAAGGGAACGCGCGTCGGCGTGCTCGGCCTCGGCGGCCTCGGCCACATGGGCGTCAAGCTCGCCGCGGCGATGGGCGCGGAGGTCGTCGTGCTCAGCGGCTCGGCGGCGAAGAAGGCCGACGGCAAGCGCCTCGGGGCGCACGACTTCGTGCTCACGTCGGACGCGGCGGCGATGGCGAAGAGCGCCGGGCGCCTCGACCTCATCGTGGACACGGTCTCCGCGCCGCACGACATCGGCGCGGCGCTCGGGCTCCTGAAGATCGGCGGCACGCTCGCGCTCGTCGGCGCGTCTCCGAAGCCGCTCGAGCTTCCCGCCTTCCCTCTCATCATGGCGCGGCGGCAGGTCGCCGGCTCGCTGATCGGCGGCATCGCCGAGACGCAGGAGATGCTCGACTTCTGCGCGAAGAAGAAGGTCTTCGCCGACGTCGAGGTGATCCCGCCCGCCGGCATCAACGCGGCCTACGACCGCCTCGTGAAGGGCGACGTGCGCTACCGGTTCTCCATCGACCTCTCGAAATTGTAGAATCGCGCCATGGAAGACAACCAAGCGCCGCTGCAGGTCGAGATCGATGAGGCCGTCGCGCGAGGCCTCTACACGAACCTCGCCCTGATCACGCACAGCGAGACCGAGTTCCTGCTCGACTTCCTGTTCCTGCAGCCGCAGACGCCGAAGACGAAGGTCCTGACAAGGCTGATCACCTCGCCCGTGCACGCGAAGCGTCTCTTGTGGGCGCTCAAGGACAACCTCGACAAGTACGAGTCGCGTCATGGCGCGATCAACGCGGGCCAGGCCCCGGCCGAGCCTCGCGCGGGCGTCTATCAGTGACGGGCCGGACCCCGCGCGCGTATCTCGTCTGCGTCGGAAGCGAACTGCTCGCCGGGCAGCTGAACTCGCATCAGCCGTGGCTCTCGGTGCGCCTGCGCCGAGCCGGCTTCGACGTCGCCGGCGAGTCGTCCGTCCCCGACTCCGTCGGGGCGATCAAGACGGCCCTGCGGCGCGCGCTCGACGCCGCCGACGCGGTCGTCGTCTGCGGCGGGCTCGGCCCGACGTTCGACGATCTGACGCGCGAGGCCGCGGCGGCCGCGCTCGACCGGAAGCTCCGTTTCGAGCCGGCGCTGTGGGAGGCGATCCGCAAGCGCTTCGCCCGCTACCAC
>JAQTNG010000040.1 GCA_028714015.1 Elusimicrobiota bacterium
GGTCCAGCTCTGCGACCGCCGCCAGATCGCCTTCGGCGTGGACGTCGCGCACTCGTTCACCGCGGCGGACTGCACCTCTCCCGACCGCGAAGGCGCGCCGCAGCGCCTGTACACCTTCCGGGGCACGCGCGGCCAGCCGGTCACGATCGCCCTGAAGGCGATCGGCTTCTACGATTCCTACCTCGACCTGTACGGCCCCGACGGCGACTGGCTCGAGTTCGACGACGACGGCGGCGGCGACGGCAACGCCCAGATCACGAACTACATCCTGCCCGAGGACGGCGTGTACACGATCGTCGCGGCCGCCTACGCCTCGGGCTCCTTCGGCCCGTTCAAGCTCTCGCTGTCGGGCTCGGCGGGGGCCCTCGGCGGCATCTCCGGAAGCGTCAAATACGCGGGCAGCCAGGGCGGCGCGGTCATCGTCGGCCTGTTCAGCGCGCCGGCCTTCTCGAGCTCGACCTCCGTCGGGCGCCTGGTGCTGACGAGCACGCGCAACTTCGCCTTCGGCGACCTGGCCGTCGGCACGACCTACTATCTCGGCGCCTTCATCGACGTCAACGCCAACCAGAACCCGGACACGGGCGAGGACAGCGGCGTCTTCGGGCTCGGCGGCGTCCCGAACCCGATTCTGCTCGCGTCCGGCCAGGTCGCCTCCGGCGTGGAGGTCGCGGTGTTCCCGTCCACGACCTCGGCGGCCTCGGCCGCGTTCGTCACCGGCACCGCCTCCTACACCGGCCTGCGCACCGGCCCCCTCGTGCTCGAGTTCTGGTCGAACTCCCAGTTCACCGGCCACCCGGTCGCCAGCCGCGTGATCCCGACGGGCATCGGCTCCTACGACGCCTCGGTCGCGGGCGGCCTTCCTTATTATGTCCGCGCCTTCATCGACTCCAACGGCGATTTCGCCCTGCAGCCCGACGAGGCGCGCGGCGTCTACGCCCCGCACGCGCAGGGCGCCGAGCAGGTGTTCGCGCCGGCCGGCCAGACCTTGGTCGGCATCGACCTGACCCTCAAGGACCCGGGCCTCACGGCGGGCGGCGTGCACGCCGGCCAGGGCGCCGCGGTCCTGTCCTCGACCTTCGTCGTCGCGGGCCAGCAGGCGACGCTCATCGTCACCTACACCGCGGGCGCCAACGGCATCGCCGGGGGCGCGACCGGCGGCCAGATCGGCTTCGCGATCCCGCCGGGCTTCCCGTACCCGTACGCCTCGGCGTTCGGCTCGAGCGTGACGGTCGCGAGCGCGTTCACGACCTTCGGGCCGGTGACCTACTCGGGGCCGTCGGCCTACGTGAAGCTGACCGGGGCCGGGCTGGCCGCGGGTCAGACGCTGACGCTGGAGTGGTCGAACGTCTACATGCCGTGCGCGGTCGGCGCCGCCACCATCACGGTCTCGGCCCTCGAGAACACGGCCGCCGCGACGGACGCCCCTCAGCCGCTGCTCCTCGGCTCGCCGTCGCTCGCGGTGGTCGCCGGCCCCGCGCGCTACATCCAGCTCGACGAGCCGTACTTCTCGGTCAAGCAGGACGAGCTGTCCGACGTCCGGCGCCTCGAGTCGCGCGACTCGTGCGGCACGCGCGCGCCGGTCTCCGCGCCCGTGACCGTCGACCTGCGCGCGAAGCGCTACAGCGGCGGCTTCTTCGTGCCCGACGCCGAGGTCGGCGTGACGACGAGCCCCGTGCTCTCCACCGCGGCGGCGGTCTCCGTCGACTTCGCGGTCGGCGAGTCCTCGAAATCGTTCTACTTGGTCTCGGCGTCCACCGGCTTCAAGAACCTCGAGGTCTATTACGACCTGTCCTTCAAGACGACGTTCTACTTCGGCGTGAACGCGATGCCGGCCAACGCGCTGACCGGCGTGTCCGTGTCGACCGCGTCGGGCGGCGTGGCGCTCTCGAGCGCGACGATCGCACTCGGCGCCAACGGCCAGCCGAACCCGATCTTCGTGAACTTCACGCTCGGCGACCCGAATCAGTCGTGGCACGTGCTGGTCTCCTCGCTGCCCGTCAAGAGCGGCGAGCGCCCGTCCGCGATCTGGGAGCGCTGGGGCTACGGCCAGCCCAAGGCCGGTGAGATCGCGTGGGACGGACGCTACAGCCCCTGGATCAACGGCGGCGTGCGCGTGCCCAACGCCCTCTACTACGCCCGCGTCGAGGTCGGCGGCGGCGGCGGCGTCAAGGACGACTCGATCCGCCTGAAGGTCTTCCTGCCCCAGTTCTCGGGACGCGCGTTCGACCCCGGCACCGTGCCCAACCCGCCCCTGTCCGGGGTGCAGCTGCGCGTGTTCGGGCCGGCGGGCTCGTTTGCCGCCGGGACCGGCGCGGACGGCTCCTATGTCCTGCCCGGCCTCGGGGCGGGCGCCTACCGCCTCAACGTCTCGCGCCCCGACTATGTCGACGGCGGCATCGACATGACGCTCAACGCCCTGGGCGCGGCGACCTCCTTCGTGCCGCGCACGCCCGGCCTGCTCGTGTCCTCGAACTCCGCGGGCGGCCTCGACCTCTTCGTCAGCCGCGCGCCGCGCCTGGTCGTGGTCCCCTCGATGGACCCGTCGGTCCTGGCCGTCGCGGCCGATCAGTGGGGCAGCCTGCAGGTCCGCGCGTCCACCGCCACGCAGCAGGCGTCGACCATCTACGGCCCGATGCGCCTGAAGGGGGGAACGGTCGCCTTCGACGACGGCGGCCAGTGGGACCCGTCCACCCAGCAGTTCATCGCGAAGAACCTGCTCGCCTTCAACGTCCCGGTCGGCACCTACACCGTGCTCGCCGACCTGAACGGCTATTCGCGCTCCACGGGCTCCGTCTTCGTCGGCCCCGACGGCGCCCGCCTCGACCTGACGCCCTTCGTGCCGAAGGCCGTCATCACCGGCCAGGTCGGCCTCGGCGTCGGCAACCCGGCTCCGGCCAGCGGCCTGCCGGTCGGCATCAGCGCCGTCGCGCTGTCGACCTCGATCGCGTCCTCGAGCCTCTCCGGCGGCACCTTCGTCACCCCCGGCTCCACCTACGCCGTTTACTCGATCAGCGGCTTCGACGCCGGCAGCTACCTCCTGCGCGCCAACACGCAGGGCCTGAGCGCCGTCACGGTCGGCCCCATCGTGGTCGCCGGCACGGCGGCCGTGACGGGCGTGAACTTCCCGAACTTCGGGGCGGGCGCCTCGATCACCGGCACGATCTCCGTCGTCGCCGCCAACGGCACCCGGATCTGGGTCAACGCCTGGTCGCCGGGCTCGTTCAACTTCGGCTCGACCATGGTGTATGTCAACGCCAACGCCGCCCCCTACGCCCTCAACGGGCTCGACGCGGGCGCGACGTACCAGCTGTACGCGAACATCGACGCGCAGGGCGGCGACTACGACGTGGCGGGCGGCTTCCCGCGCAAGGTCCTGCCTCCCGCGGTGGACAACTTCACGCTCGCGGCGGCCTCCGGCGTCATCTCCGGCACGATCCTGCTTCGCCCGGGCAGCACCGACTTCACGAACGTGACGCTGACGGGCGTGACGATCGCGTCCCTGCACCCCGACGAGGTCGGCCACGGCTTCGTCGACGTCTCGACGGCCCTGCCCAACTTCCTGTGCGCGGACGGCACCTCGGGCGCCACCGGCTACTGCCCCGCGGGCGTCTCGTCGGCGACCTTCCGGGTGACGGGCATCAACACCCAGACGCTCGACATCCGCTTCCTGCACTCGACCTCGGGCCAGTCGTCGCGCCACACGATCTCCGCGGTCAACGGCGCGACCTTCACGGTGATCTCGGACCTGCGCGGCTCGACCTGGTCGATCTCGGGCTCCCTGATCAACCAGATCACCGACACCCTGTTCAACACGAACGAGAAGATCGTGGCCAACGCGCCGTTCGTCCGGCCGCTGGGCTACCCGGCGGGCCTTTCGTCTTCGACCGCGCGCGTGACCGCGACCCGCCAGGAGATCGACTCGTACGGCGTGGCGATCTCGACGGTGTTCGATCCCATCTCGAACCGCGTCGGCTTCCTCGACGCCTCGGGCGCCTTCACGATCCCGAACATCCCCGACGGCGTCTACATCGTGCGCCCGACGGACCTGCGCTCGTGCTCGACCTGCGCGGTCATCGCGCCCGCCGTCGGCCGCACGGTGACCGTCTCGGGCGCCTCGGTCTCGAGCGTGACCCTGACCGTCTCCAACGGCTATTCGGTCTCCGGCGCGATCACGCTCGACGGCGGCGTGCTCGACGCCCAGGTCTTCGAGATCCGCGTCCTCAACCGCCGCCAGGAGATCGTGCGCTCGACCGTGGCCTACCTCGGCGACCTTAACCTCGGCCAACAGGCGGGCTCGGTCGACTACTCGTTCACGAACCTCCCGGCCGGAGAGTTCTACGCCCTCACCGTGCGCGGCCAGGGCTACCCGATCAAATACGCGGGGCGTCCGGTCAAGTTCCCGGACCCGTCCCTTTCCCCGACCGGCCTCCAGTCGAACCTCGTGCGCCAGGACGTGCTGATGCAGCGCGCGGCCTACCTCACGGGCCGCCTCAAGGACGGCGGCACCGGCGAGATGATCGGCGCGAAAAACGCGACCTTGCTCGCCCCGAACTTCGCGATCACCGCGACCGCCAACCCGTGGACGGAGGGCGGCTTCGTGGCCGCCGCCTCCTCGATCTCGGCGCGCCCGATCGAGGGCGACGGCTACTTCCGCGTCGGCCCGCTCGTCCCCGACGTCTCCTACGACCTGCGCCTGGCGCAGGCGACGTGGGACCCGAACTTCCTGGCCTCCGGCAGCCAGAACTACGCCCCGGTGACCCTCTCCGGCCAGAAGCCGACCCCCGGCGAGATCCGCGACGTCGGCACGGTCGCCCTCGGCCAGGGCCAGTCCGTCACCGGCGTCGTGCGCTCGACGGGGACCCTCCTGCCGCTGGGCAACATCAAGGTCACGGCGCGCCCGTCCTTCGGCGGCGGCGACGACCTCGTCGTGCAGACCTTCACCAACTCGCAGGGCGCCTACTCGCTGTGGGTCTCGAGCGCGGTCTCCAACCAGTTCAGCCTGATCGCCGCGCCCCGCGACGGCAACCAGGCCAGCGACGGCCGCTACTACGGCACGGTCGTCCTCAGCAACGTCAACCTGCAGACCCAGACCAGCGCGAACTTCCTGCTCACCCCGCTGACGGTCGTCGTGACGGGCCAGATCGCCGTGGCCGACGCGGCGTCGGGCGGCGCGCTCAGCTATCCGTTCGGCGACAAGCGCGGCTTCCCCGCGGCCGCCGTCAACCTGCAGCCCGTCGGCGTGGTCTCGGCCGACCCGCTCGGCGACATCGAGGCGACGACCGACCAGAGCGGCCTGTTCAGCGTCCCCGGCCTGTCCACCGGCCTCTACCATCTGCACGCGACGAGCCTCGGCTACGCGGTGTACAACGCGACCGTCCAGGTCGTCGGCTCGACCTTCCACATCTTCACCGGCTCCAACACGCCGACCAACGACGTGTCCGGCGGCGTGATGACCCTGGCGCGCGGCGCGACGGCGACGGGCCGCATCCTCAAGTCCGACGGCACCTCGCCCAACTCCCGCGAGGTCGTCGGCATCGCGGCGGCCAACTTCGGCGCGGGCGAGTTCGTCGTCGGCAGCGTCGAGACGGACCCGGTCGCCAAGACCGTCAGCGCCTACACGATCTCCGGCTTCAAGCCCGGCGTTTCCTACAACATCGTCCTGCTCTCCGGCTCCGACGGCAAGGAGGTCTCCTTCCCGCCGGAAGGCGCGGGCGTGACCTTCGGCGCCGCCGAGTCCTCCACGACCAAGACGATCAACCTGACCTACCACCCCGCGGCGCTCGACTGCCTGGGCACGGCCAAGGCGCTCGACGCGGCGCGCACCCGGTTCTCGGTGCGCGTGGACTGCCTCAAGCCCCTGCGCCAGGAGACGGCCAACGACGACGACCTGACCTTGCTGCTGGCCGCCTCGACCTTCACCGCGGCGGGCTCCGCGCTCACGGCGCCCAACGGCGCCGGCGCCCTGAGCGAGCGCGTCCTCTCGAGCGACCGCCGCCGCCTCACGGGAATCTACACGCTCGCGGCCCTCGAGAACCGCTTCTCGATGCGCGTGCGCGCCTCGGCCGCCGAGGTCGATCCCCGCACCGGCGACAACTTCGCGGTCGACAAGGTCTTCGACTTCTACGCCGGCCTCGACTCGGCCGCCGACGGCCGCGCGACGAACATCGACGGCGGCTCGGTCGGCATGAACCCCTCGGCGCAGGATGAGCTGCTCGGCCTCGACGAGCGCTCGCGCATCGACCTGCCGCCGGGCGCCTTCGGCGAGGGCTCCGACGCCCTGCCCGACTCGTCCGTCGTGGCCCAGACCACGACGACGGTCAACGTCTCGATGACCAAGGGCCGCGACCAGGCGCTCGCCAAGGCGCTGAGCCTCGCCGTCGCCGGCTACGCGCCCGCCGCCCTCTCCGTCGCCGACGTCCCGTCCGCCTTCCCGGCCGAGATGTGGGCCGCGATGAGCTCGTACCGCACCATGGCCTCGACCACCACGGTCGGCGGCGCGAACCCGCTCTCCGCCTTCTACTCCATCTTCCTGCCCGCCGGCATCCGCCACCAGCTCAAGCAGCGCGCCGACCTCACGCTCTCCTACAACCTGGCCGCTTCCACCGCCACGGCCGACGACAAGATCCAGGTCTGGTTCTACAACGCGACCCTGGGCCGCTTCGTCATGGAGAACACGAACCGCCGCCTCGACAGCGTCAACAAGACCGTGACCGTCAGCGTGGACCACTTCTCGACCTTCGTCGTGCTCGACTCGACGCCGGTGGCGACCTCGACCGTCTCCCTGGGCGGCGTCGACCTCGCGGTGGCGAACTTCCCCAACCCGGCCGACTGCATCGCGCACTCCAACATCGCGCGCAACTCCACCCTCTTCGGGTCGGGCGGCGTGCACGCCTCCTTCGTCGGCACGATGATCCGCACCTCGGTGCCGACCAGCGGCACGGCCCAGGACCTCAAGATCAACATCTACACCGTCGCCGGCGAGAAGATCCGCACGATCGAGCAGGGCCAGGTGCCCGCCGGCCAGACCTACTACACGCCCTGGAACTGCACCAACGATTCCGGCCGGACCGTCGCCAGCGGCATCTACATCGGCGAGGTCGTCCACGGCGGCCGCCATAAGTTCTTCAAGATGGCCATCATCAAGGGGAGCGGCCTGTGAGGAACATCAACGGCGCCCTCCTGATGCTGGCGCTCCTCCTCCCGGCGGGGCGCGCGTCGGCCGTTTCCTCGGCGGCGGGCACCTCCGGCGCTCAATTCCTCAAGCTCGGCTCCGGCGCGCGCGCGGGCGCCATGGGCGACGCCTTCACCGCGATCGCCGACGACGCCTTCTCCGCCTACTACAACCCCGCCGGCCTGGCCCGCCTGCAGCGCCCGCAGCTCGCCGGCGCGCACTCCGCCCTCTTCCAGGGCGTCAGCTATCAGAGCCTCGCCGTCGTCATCCCGTTCGGCCGCGGCGAGGGCCGCGAGCGCATCGAGACCGAGGGCAACAAGCACGCGATCGGCCTCTCCATCTACTACCTCGGGGTGGGGGACATCGAGCGCCGCACCGGCGACTCCACCCTTCCCGTCGGCACCTTCAACTCCGCCGACTCCGCCTACGCGCTCTCCTATTCCTACGCCCCGAGCGATCGCCTGAGCCTCGGTTTCACGGGCAAGTACATACACGAGTCCATCGACTCCTACAGCGGCAGCGCGATGGCCGCCGACGTGGGCGTGCTCTACCGGGTCAATCCGCATACCGAGAAGCCGATCACGCTCGGGGGCTCGATACGCAACATCGGCAACCGCATCGGCTACGTGTCGAGCGAGACCGATCCCCTGCCCACGACGGTCGTCGTCGCCGCGGCCGCGGCCCTCACCAAGGGCATCACCTTGGACCTCGACCTCGGCAAGTCCCGCGACAGCAATCTCTACGCCGCGCTGGGCGCCGAGGGCCGCCACAGCCTCACCGAGGGCATCACCGGCTCCATCCGCGGCGGCTTCAACTCCTCGCGCCGCGACAACGGCGGCTTGGCCGGCCTGAGCGCCGGCGGCGGTCTCTCCTTCCAGAAGGCGGCCTTCGACTTCGCCTGGATACCGTTCGGCGCGCTCGGCGACGCCTTCCGCTTCTCCCTGCTCGTCAAGTTCTAGGCGAAGCCGGGCCGTGAGGCCCTCAAGCCGCTGCGCGGGCGTGTGCGCCCTATCCATTCGTGCTGCACCCTGCAGTACTTCGCGCTTTAATATTCGGCCGCGGACCCTGGATATTTCCTGATTTCAGCTATACAATTCGGGATTGGCTGATTTCGGTCCGGAGTTAAGCCGACCAGTCTAATCACAAGTTAGGTTGAAGGCATGAAACGAACAATTTATTGGATCTTGATAACGGTAGTCCTCTTGCCAGTACTGGACATTATTCTTGGTGTTTTTTCCGGTTGGGATACGAGGGTCGTGATTAAAAATGAATTTGCAGGACCGATCACAGAAGTATCGGTTGCTGAACCTGTGCAAACGCTCGATCAGATTGCACCCGGACAATCGCGCACATTCCATTTATCAGGCGGCGACGACGTACACGATTCAATTCGCTTCCGTAGTCCAAGAAAGCGGCTGTTCGTCAAAGGAGGAGGCCCGTACTCCGGCGGCCGGCCCTGGGATCTGATTACAGTGACGGTAAACAAGAAGGGACAAATTTCGGTCGCAGAGGAAAAATGGTCCCGTTCCTATTTCTTACGGAAGCCGAGCAACTACTACTACCAGAAGCCGCATGCTTCCGTCGAAAAGCTGATTGAAGGTTTAAGTGTTGCAGATTACGGGAAGCGGTCTGGTGCTGCATCCGCTCTTTCATACTACGGAGTGAAAGCATTGCCTGCGGTCCCAGCGCTCGTAAAGGCGATCCGGAGTCAGAAAGATCAATATGTGATGATCTTCTCTTGCGCGCTCGGAAAAATAGGGGCTGCCGCCATACCTGACATTCTCCCTCTGCTCCAAGACCAGAATCCTCAAAATAGAGAGGCTGGCGCATACGCGCTCGAGCTGATGGGCCCCGACGCAGCGCCGGCTGTAGCCAGCCTGACCGGATGCCTTCGTGACAGCGTGCCCGCCGTTAGGAACCACTGCTTAACAGCATTGGAAAAGATTGGGGCTGAGGCAAAATCTGCCGTGCCCGAGATTATTTCTCTATCTCAAAAGCTTAGCTCTGACGAAAGGCGAACGGCAATGGACGTGCTTGAAGCAATTGGTACGCCGGAAGCGGATGCAGTTGTTGACGCCTACTGGCTGGACGACTTCAACAAGAGTCAAAAGAAGAATGAGCACTGACCCTCAACCTAACCATTGGGTGCTGCCGACCGCCGCCTCGTTTGGGTGGACTGTTGAAGCGGCGGCGGCAGACCCCCTGCGTTAGACATACATGCAGAACATCATTTCTTGGCCAACTATGCGGAAGAACATCGGGGCAACTTCGATCGCACTTTTATTTCTTGCTCTTCCGGCACTTTCGGCCACGCCCGTGTTGCAGACGGAAGCACTGGTTAAGAAGATCAAGACGGCGGACAAAGCTCAAAAACGCCAACTACTTAGGGAGCTTTCAGAGCACAGGGCAGATACAGAGCAGGATAAGAGGGCTCTCATAGACGCGCTCGGGGACGCTGATCCTGAAATTGAAATCGCCCTGATCGGATCGCTCACGCGAATCAAGGAGCGCCGGGCAGTCCCAAAAATAATTGCTGACCTGCGTCACAAGAATTATGACGTTAAGGGCATGGCTATTGATGCTCTTGCTGAAATCGGTGACGAAGCCGCGCTAGCTCCACTTGAAGACACGCTTGATGAGCAGTTCCATTTCGGTCGACCTCACCCGATATATAAATTCGGGGCTAAGGCGATGCCAGTTCTAATTCGACAGGCGAATAAGTCCTATGTAAAGCAGCCAAGCGGCAGGAGCGATTCGCTGAAACAGAGCAAGCACAGATCTGTAGCTCGCGCGATCGGCGAGATTCGCGACCCACAGGCGAAGGGCCAGCTCCTGCCCTTGTTGAAGCATGAGTCTCCCGATATACGCATTAACGCCGCGAAAGCGCTCGTAGCAATGAAAATCCCTGAGGCGGAGCCCGGCGTAGAGCTTCTTCTGTCTGATGCCGATCCGGAAATTAAGACTCAGGCTATCGCTGTTCTGCTCTCTGCTAATAAGGAGAAATATTTAAAACGAGCCAAAGAATTTCTTGCGGACCCTAACCCTGTTATCAAAGGGCAGACAGCCGATGCCATGGGCAAATTGAAGGTGCGGGAAGTAATCCCTGATCTGGAAGGCTTGCTCACGGACCGATCAGATATAACCCGCTATCGAGCAGCGAATGCACTGCACAGCATCACTGGAAAAACCTACGAATACGCACAGACCCGGCGAACAAAACGCCTCCAAAGATCGGCGGAGGAGTGGGAGCGCCTGACGCAAGGCAAAGGACCTCGAATTGATAATGCGGAAGAACAATCTGTGGAGTCAGAAGCTGAAAAACGCGAGGCCCTAGAGAAGCTTCGACAACATGGGCTACTCAAGGAATGATCTTGTGAAAATTAGGATGTCTAACCATTGGGTGCTGCCGACCGCGGCCTCGTTTGGTTGGACTCATATAGCCGCGGCGGCAGACCCTCTGCGTTGGCCATGCCATCACGCAGAAACGACCGTTGCCGCGCCGATTGAAAGGTGAAGCATGATTGTTGATCCAAAGCCGCGAATGAGATTGCTTTTGATATGTCTGGTATTAGGGCCGCTGGGAATTTGGGCGGGGATATATCTTCCCCATGCGAGAGCCCGAGGTTTGGCGGACCGATATGAATTGGATGTGGCGCATTCGAATTTCAATAATAGGGTCGCGGTCGCCGATTTCAACGGGGATGGAAGGAAAGAGACGATCCGAAAATGGCCCGAGCACGGCATCGTCGTGGAGGACGGCGCGCGGGAATTATTGCGCCTGCCGTATCATCACACGGACGGCAGCTTCAAAACGCACCTGGCGCTGATCGCCGAAGAGGGCGCCGCGCCGCGCCTGCTTCTTTATGATGACATGGAAGGCGACGGGGCGAGGCAGGTCTATGTTTGGAACGGCACGGCGCTGTCCACTGCCGCCGCGAATCGGCTCGATACGGCGGTCCTATACGGCTTGGGAATCGGCGAGGATCGCCACATGCTCCGGGATTTTGCGATGATTCTCTATGCCGTGGGGCTGCTGCCTTATTACCTCGTTCTCGCTCTTTGGGTCTGGAGAAAAAACCGGAAATCAGCTGTTGCCGCGTGAGAGGAGGACGGGAATGAAGATTGATCGCGCGGCCGTCGCCCTGTCGGTCATGTTGGCCTCCTGCTCGCCCGCGCTTCGTCGAGGGCGTCAAGACCCCGGAACCGCGCCGAAGGCTGCCCATGTCTTCGGGACATACGAGCGTTCGACGCGGAGCGCCGAGGCCGCGATCAAGGGTTCGATCCCCGACATCGACTTCGCATTCGAGGGCGCGGGAGGGGACACCCTCATCCGTTTCAGGAGCGAATCGAATCAATCGTTGTTCGACGGGGTTTGGTGGACGCACGGGGGCGCCCTCTACCAATTGGACGCGGCCACGGGGGGCACTTGGATCAATGGCCGATACGACGACCTCGTCGTCGAGTTCTGGGAGCCGCGTATGACGCGCGGCCGCGGCGTGTTCTCTGGAAACAGCGACGCCGTGCGGTTGGATTGCGGCACTCCCGAGAGGGCAGCCTATCGGGCCCTGTCTAAACCGGACATTGAGACGGTGAAGGAACGCATCCGGAAAGGCGAGTTCAAGATCATTGCGCTTCCCGAGCCGGGAAAAGAAAGGCCGAATACGCCGTGCGCGGCCTTTCTCGAGAGGAATTGACGTGAAATCGAAAATCGCGCTCCTGATCGCGCCCTCCGCCTTCGCCGATGTACTACCCGCATAAGGAGCATCACCGGTCCGAGCGCATCGGCTGGCTTCGCGCCGCCGTGCTCGGCGCCAACGACGGGATCATTTCGATCGCGAGCCTCGTCGTCGGCGTCGCCGCCTCCGGCGCCCCCAAGAGCGGCGTTCTCCTGACGGGCGTGGCCGGCGTGGTCGCCGGCGCGATGTCGATGGCCGCGGGCGAATACGTGTCGGTCCAGTCGCAGGCGGACACCGAAGGCGCGGACCTCGAGAGGGAAAAAGGCGAGTTGGCGAGCGACCCGAAGCACGAGCTCGAGGAGCTGGCCGCGATCTACGTCAAGCGCGGCCTCGATCGGCCGCTGGCGCGCCAGGTCGCGGAGAAGCTGATGTCGGTCGATCCTCTGGCCGCTCACGCCCGCGACGAGCTCGGCATCACCGAGACGATGCGGGCGCGCCCGCTCCAGGCCGCTCTCGCGTCCGCGGCTTCGTTCGTCGCGGGCTCCGCCGTTCCGATGGCCGCGGTCCTTCTGGCGCCGCCGGCCTGGATGACGGGCGCCTTGTTCGCGACGGCGCTGGCGAGCCTGATCCTGCTGGGGGCAATCGCCGCCTACGCCGGCGGCGCGTCGGTCGTCCGGGGGGCGCTGCGCGTGGCCTTCTGGGGCGCGCTCGCGATGGCGCTCACCGACGGCGTCGGCCGTCTTTTCGGCGCGTCGGGGCTTTGATCAGGATGGAGATCAAGACGCTCTCGTCGTCGCGGACCTTCGTCATGAAGGTGATTGTCCCGGCCTTCTGGATCTTCGCCTTCGGCGCCGGGACGGTCCTGCTGTGGCTGAACGTCCTGCACGGCAAGGACGGTTCGCCGCCTCCGGACGCCGCGAAATGGGCCTACCTCGCGGCGTGGGTTTCAGGATCGGCGTTCCTGTATCGGGTGTGCGGCCCTCTGAAGACAGTGCGCCTGGGCGGCGGGACCCTCCTCGTGTCCAACTACTTGAAGGAGATCTCGATTCCGGCGAGCCAGATCGCCGAGGTCACCGAGAACCGCTGGATCAACATCCATCCGGTGACGATCCGCTTTCGTCAAACCACGGAGTTCGGCGACACCGTGACCTTCATGCCGAGGAAGCGCGACGGCCGCCCTTGGCGGCCGCATCCCGTCGTCGAAGAGCTGGTCCGCGCGTCTAGCGGCCGGTGAAGGCCCGGGCGGGCGCGCCGCGCAGGGACTCGAAGATCGGCAGGGTACGGGCGGCCGCGACGGACGGCGCGCGAGGCGCCGCGATGGAGCGCGCCTGAGTCCAGGGGCCCTTCAAGCAGGACTGGCTCGCGTTGTCCCACTCCCAGGAGACCTTGCTGACGATCCCGTGGCCGGTCACCGTCGAGGCGCCTTCCTGGCAGAGGTCGGCGACCTCGTCGCCGCCGGCGGTGTTCCAGGCCTGCGGGTAGGCGGGGCTGGAGCCGGGGGTGGGGAAGGGGTCGGTGACCGCCTCGAGGCACTCGTGCGAGGAGGTCAGCGCGATGGCGTCCCAGGCCGACGAGCCGCCGCAGCCGAAGCCGCAGGCGGGCATCACGCCGTAGAACACCGAGCCGCCCGTGCGCGCGGACTTGAAGCCCTCGTGGTAGCCGCAGAAGCTCGAGCAGGAGGCGGCGCTCTCGATGGTGATGGAGTAGCCGGAGGGGAAGTAGAGCATGTAGAGGGTGTCGTCGTCGGCCGCGGCGAGCGTGCCGGCGGCCATCTGGGCGTCGAGCTCGGTCTGGAGCATCGCGTCGGTGAGCTTCTTGGACGCGTTGGCGGGCGTGATCGTGATCGCGCCCATGAAGCGTCCGCGGCCGATGTGCTGGCCCGTGCCGGGGCGGCCGTTGACGGCCGTGAGGTTGGTGTCGTACTCGCCCAGCCAGTCCATGTAGCCGCTGTCGAGTATGTTCTCGTAGAACGGCCCGATCTTGGCCTTCGTTTCGGCGGCGACCTTGTCGGTCCAGAACACCGCGTAGACCTTCGCGCTCGAGATCACCGGCCCGCCGTAGTACTGGAGGTTGCCGCCGGACTTCACCCCTTTGCCCATCTGGGCCTTGGCGCCCTGAACCCACTTGATGCCGTGAGGAGCGGCCTGCGCGGAGGCGGCGGCGAGGACGAGGGCGGCGGAGAGGAGGGGGAGGAGTTTCATGCGGATAGTATGCCACAAAGGGGCCGAAAGACCTATATGAATGAGGCCCCAAGGGCCCACGCCTCGAAATTACAAGATTACGCAGCAAAAATAGGCCGAACCCTGTAACAAAAGTGTCCTCGACTCCGGGGGCGCCGCTGTTACACTCTGAGGAATGCCCCCGGTCAGGGCCTTTTTCCTCGCGGCGCTCCTTTTCGCCGCCAGTCCCCTTCGCGCCGCCGTTTTGCGCGAGGCGACGGGGCTTGTCCAGGTGCGCTCGGCGGGCGGCGACAACTGGCGCCCGGCCGGCAAGACCCCTCGGCCCCTCGGCGAAGGCGACGGCGTGCGCACCGGCTTCAACGCGAAGGCGCGCCTGGAGCTCGACGGGGGCTCGGTGCTGGAGACCGCCGGCAACGCCCATGTCTCCATCGAGGTGGACGGCCCCGGACATACCAGCCTCAACGCGCTGTTCGGGGGCATGCGCCTGACGGCGTCGGCCGCGGGCGGGCGCTCGGTGTCGGTGCGCACGCCGACCTGCGTGGTGCGCGCGCGCGGCGACCGCGTCGCGCTGAGGCTGACGGTCGCCGGCGGCGGGAGCACGACGGTCGAAGTCGAGCAGGGCGTCGCCGGCGTAGAGGATAACCGCGGCCGGGCGCTGCTGCTGAGCGCCGGCCAGCGCGTCGACGTGGACCTCGCGGGCGTGCACGAGGCGACGGCCGCGCCCACGCCGGTGCAGGCGCGCAGGATTGATTTTCTGGGGATGATGCGCCGCGAGCTCGGCTTCGAGCTCAGCCGCGGCGACGACTTCGAGGCCGCCGCGCGCGAGTCGCGGCGCGAGGAGCACGAGCTCGGCCGCGCGCTGAGCGACGCCGACGGCCGGCGCGTGCGCGTCGAGGAGTACGTCGTGCGCCCCGCGGCCAACCGCCTGGCGCTCGTCGTGATGAACGGCCGCGGCGACGGCCTGTCCTACTTCTCCTGGGACGGGACCTTCGATCTCGCCTTGCCTCGCAATCTCGAGCCGGTCTTCGCGGGGCTGGCGGGGACGGCCGGAGCGCCGACGCCCTGGACGGTGACGGACTTCGCGACGACGCGCTCGAACGGACGGGAGGCTTTGGTGGAGGCCGGTTCGGGCGGACATCAGGTGGACGTCAACGGCAACGCCGACCCGCTCGACGACGTCGCCGGGGGCGGGATGGCGTTTCGGACCTTGTTCGACCGCTACGGCGTGTACGCCGGCGGCGTCCTCAAGCGCGGGTTTTTCGGCGCCGCCCTGCAGACCTACGCCGACAAGACGGCCAGCACGGCCAACGATCCCCTGACCGGGGCGGCGCTCGCCGCACCCCTGCCCGTCGTCGTGATCAACACGACCTTCCCCGACGCGGCGTCCGCGCGCCGGGCGACGCTCGAGTCGTACGGCGACGGGACCGCGATCACGCGCGAGGAGCTTTCGCTCGAGTTCGGCGGCGGCGTCGCGCCGCGCGCGTCCTACGGCTCGCCCGACCTCAACGTCGAGGAGCGCGTGGACTTCGGGAGGACGACGATCCGCTTGGTGATGCCCTCGGCCGCCTCGGCGGTCACGAGGCAGGCGCCGTGAGACTGTTAATCGCCCTGGTCCTCTCGATGGCGGCCGCGCGAGCGGACGCGCTCGAGATGACTCCGATCGCGGGCATACAGGCCCTCGGCGGCGTCCACTTCTTCCGCGGCGACCGGGGCAGCCTGTCGGGCAACGCCGACGCGGTGTTCGCGCCCGCGATTCGCCTCGACGAGAACTGGTCCTTGCTGCCGTCCGTGCGCGCGATCTACGAGGGCACGCGGCGCACGGCCGACGTTCTCGGAACGGCGACGCCGCTGCAGGAGCGCATGGAGTACAAGGCCGCCTTCCGCGCGGTGTGGGCCGATCCCGCGTCGCGCTGGCGCCTGAAGCCCGGCCTATCGTACAAGCTCGGCTTTCTCAACGAGACGCGCGACGAGGCCTGGGGTCGGGGGCTGTTCGACGAGCGCCTGTGGACGATCGGCGCCGAGGCCGAGTTCGTCACGCGCGAGCCGCACTCGGTGCGCGCCTCGATCGACTGGTTCGACGCGTCGTACCCGAACTACACGAGCCTCGAGTCGCAGGCGGCGCTCCAGTTCGCGGGCCGGCCGCTCGCGCGCGAGCTCGTCGGCGACAGCGTGCTCGACCGCAGCGGCGCGCGCCTGGGCCTGGCGTTCGACATGCCCGTCGGCGAGCGCGTGCGCCTCGACGCCGGCCTGTCGACGGTGTGGTCGCGCTACGGCTCCCAGAAGGTCGTCAACGACGGCGGCCAGTTCGACGACGTCGCGCGCGAGGACTTCCTGACCTCGATGACGGCCGCCGCGCGCATGCCGCACGAGTGGAACGCCGACCTGCGCGCGCTCGGGTCGCTGACGCTCGGCCTCGGCGTGCTGGCCTCCAACCAGAACGGCTACGACGCCACGCGCGGAGCGTTCCTGGCCAAGTTCTACGACTACCGCGAGATGTCGGTGACTCCGGCGGTGAAGCTCCTGGTCGGCGCGCCGCGCGCGCCGGTGACTTTGGATCTCTCCGTCGGCTGGCGCCGCCGCTCGTACGGCAGCCGCCGGGCGCAGGACGCCTCGGGCGCCTACAGCGGCGGGCCGCTCTCGACGACCGAGGTGACCTTCGCCGGGACCTTGACCTACCCGATCGTCCGGCGCTTCAGCCTCGTGTTCACTCTCGAGCGCGCGAGCGCCAAATCGAACCAGCGCTTCGAGCGCTTCTACCGCTACGCGTACGAGGCCACGAGCGCGCTCGCGGGCTTCCGGTGGGACTGGTGAGACGCTTCCTCTCCGCCGTCGGCGCCTTGCTGCTCGCCGCGGGCTCGGCGCGCGCGGCCGCGATCACCTGGACCGGCGGCGCCGCCGGCGATTGGAGCGTCGCGGCCAACTGGTCGCCGGCATTGGTTCCCGGCGCGTTCGACGCGGTGACGATCCCGTCGGGGACCGTCGTCGCCTACTCGACGAATCCCGCGCTCGGCGTCGCCTCTCTGACCTTGGGCGCGGCCGGCGTGGTCCCGCCCGCGCTGCTCGACCTCTCGACCGGCCTGGCCCTGAGCGGGACCTTGCTGCTGCAGGACGGGGCCGCCCTCCAGGTCTCGACCGGCGCGTCCGTCTCGGCCGCGGACGTCGTCCTGCTGGCCGGAACCAGCGTCGCGTTCACCGCGGCGCCGTCCGGGACGGGGCCGGCGCCCTTCCTGCGGCTGTACGCGACGGGGTCGTTCACCTTGGCCGGCGGCTCGACGATCACGGTCCGCGGCCGCGGCTACGCGCCCGGGATCGGGGCCTCGGCCGGCGCGGGGGCGGGCGGCGG